>JBAXLV010000198.1:0-5339 GCA_037134635.1 Alcaligenaceae bacterium | reverse complement strand
GCATGATCGGAATGAATTAATCGAGCGCCTGAGCGAGTTCGCTGTTGTGATGCGAATTCGTGAGCGCACTGAGTTTCCGCGTAGCGTGCTGGCGCGCTTACCAAAATTAAAATTAATTCTCGCGACGGGTATGCGTAATGCGCGGTCGATTGATTTGCCTGCAGCAGATGAACTTGGCATCGTTGTATGTACCACTGAGGCACAGCATCAAACGACTGTAGAAGTGACTTGGGCCTTAATTCTTGGATTGTTTCGATCGATGCCACAAGAGACGGCCTCGCTGCGCGCAGGCGGCTGGCAAGTGAGCTTAGGCCGTGGTCTGGCAGGTAAGACGCTTGGAGTCTTGGGGTTGGGCAACATGGGAATCCCCGTGGCTAAAATTGCTCAACTGTTTGGCATGAACGTGATCGCCTGGAGTCGAAATATGACGCCAGAACGCGCAGGTATTCATCAGGTTCAAAGTGTGAGTAAAGAAGCGTTGTTTAGCCAGTCAGATGTCATTACGATTCATATGCCGCTCAGTGATGCCACCCTTGGTTTGGTATCGGCGAGTGACCTGGCGCGCATGAAAAAGGATGCGTTTTTGGTGAATACCTCGCGCCCGCAAATTGTTGATGAGCATGCTTTGCTTGAGGTACTTGAAAAGCGCTTAATTGGTGGGGCTGGGCTTGATGTTTTTGAGACTGAACCGCTACCGTTGCAGCACCCTTATCGTTCAATGCCCAACGTCTTGGCGACGCCTCATATTGGCTTCGTGACCAAAGAGAATATGGAAGAATTCTTCCATACTTCACTTAAAAATTTATTAGCCTTTTTAGCCGGTACGCCCATCAATGTGATCAATGGCGCCCGCCCATTTTTACCAGACTCGCAAGTCTCAAAACAAATGCACGCCCAAAATACCTAGCCATTATTTGCTAAAAGCTTGCAACTGATGTACTACAAAATAATAAAAATTGTACTAGGTTTGAATGGAATTAAGACGTATTAAATAATTGATATTTAATACTATTTTTTAATTTTAAAGGATTCAACCCCGACGGCCGCGCAATCAGGATAGACGTCGGGTTTCGAGGTGGATACGCGTGCTGCACGCACCAGTGGATGCGCAAGCATCCGTTTCATAATCTCGTCGCAGAGCGTTTCTTGTAATTGAATGTGGCCAGGCGCGATGATGTCTGCGATGGTTTGTCGCATAAAGTCGTAATCCACCACTTCACTTAACTCATCTTGGCTAGGCGTGTTATCAGTGAGTGGCACATAGAGATCAACGTTCACGATGACGCGTTGTTCTCCCTTTTTTTCGAACTCATGCACACCGATATTCATGTTGATCTCAAAATCCTTGAGAAACAGACGTCGGCAATCTGCGAGGTCGGCGTGCTGAATGAGGGCAAGAGTCATAAGGGGTGTGTTGACGGATTAAAAATTAAGAAGTTAGAAACATCACGTCTCGTTGCGAGGGGTTCAGGTGTTGTCCCCCGTCGACGAAGAGTGTGGTGCCTGTGATCGCGTGGGCGCTGGTTAGGTAAACCACTGCGTTGGCGATGTCTTCAGGCGTTGACGATTTTTGTAACGGCGTTTGTTTGTGCGCCCGTTCAAAACCTTCTTGGGTTTGATCGCCCGACACGAGCGTGAGCCCGGGTGCCAAGCCAACAACTCTGAGCTCGGGCGCGTAAGCCTGCGCCAGAAGCGTAGTCGCTTGAGAGAGAGCCGATTTTGAAAGCGTGTATGACAAAAAATCTGGATTAGGATTCGCGAGTTTCTGATCCAGTAAATTAATGATCACACCCGGCGTATCGAAGGTGTGAGCCGAGGTTTGTTGTAACTGTCGTCGCGCGTTGTAAAGGTCGCGACTCAGCGCAATGGGGGCGACGGCATTGATCTGCATGTGCTTTTCAAACTGCGCCGGACTAAAGTTGGCTGCATCATCATAAGCAAAGAGCGAGGCGCTGTTGACTAGGCAATCGGGCAAGCCCAGTGTGGAGACACACCGCGCTACGAGTGAATCAACCTCAGATTGTTTTTCAAAATCAGCCTGAAGTGCGACCGCACGTCGACCGAGACTTTGAATACTTGCTACGGTTTCTCGAGCCTCGGACGCAGACTGCCCGTAGTGAACAACAATATCCCAACCTTCCTGGGCTAGACGCAAGGCGATGGTCTGCCCTAATCTTTTGGCAGCGCCGGTCACAAGAGCTATTTTGGATTGGGCATTCATCATCGCAGTTTAACGTGTCAGGGCGTCGCAGCCTTGATAGCCCTTTGCAATGCATTGCTTCGCAAGGGCCTGGCCCTTATCAATCGCTTCAGACGACATTGTTTCGGTGAGCTCGCTGATTGCTCTGATCGCAGATTGATCGCCTAACCCGCGCGCAATATCGATCCACATATAAGCGAGAATCTTGTTTTGCACCACCCCAAGCCCTTTCGCATAAAGCGATCCGAGTTGTTTTTGTGACTTTGGATCGCCTTGGGCTGCAGCCAGCGCGAACCACTTGCGCGCTTCAGCGGGATTTGATTTGACCCCAAAACCATTGAGGTTCATGAGGGCCAGCCGGTACTGCGCATTTGGATCGGAGTTCGCGGCGGCTAAACCATACCAGTGCAGCGCTTGTTTGTCGCTGTGGGTAACCCCCCGGCCTGCTTCGAACATGAAGCCTAAATGGTACTGGGCACTGGCATGACCGCGCGCAGCTGCTTTTTCAAACCAGGCTCGTGCGGATGGATAGTCTTGCACGACCCCTTGCCCATTGTCATATAAAACACCCAGCAGATTTTGAGCCTCTGGATCTCCGTCTTGAGCGAGCTTCGTCAGTTGAGCGACTGCCTCTTTGGTTTTTCCATCGTCAAACAGTGCCATGCTCTCGGCGACGGTTTGAGCATGGCTACTCAGGCCAAGCAGCATCAGAAGAGATAGTAGGAGCGCACGGGCGACCAATGGCAGATGAAATCCTTGAAGCGTCATGTGATCTTGATTGATAAATCTGGCAATCGATCAAGCTTACAAAGAATGACATCGCCTTTGACGACGGGACCGACATTTTCTGGTGTGCCCGAGTAAATAATGTCGCCAGCAAACAGCTCGTTGGCTTCAGAGAGTTTTGAAATTTGTTCGGCGACAGACCAAATCATTTGATCAAGCGTGGCGCGTTGTTTAATCACGCCGTTGACCGCGAGCGAAATAGTTTCTTTGTTAAAACCGCCAATTGCGCTGACGGGGTAGAGCGGCCCGATTGGCGCCGAGCGATCAAACGATTTGCCGATCTCCCAAGGTTTTTTCTGATCACCAAGCATGCGCTGTAAATCGCGCCGGGTCATGTCGAGCCCGAGGGCATAGCCAAAGACATGATCCAGTGCGCGTTCGATCGAAATATCTTTGCCACCTGATTTAAGCGCGGCAACAAGTTCGACTTCGTAGTGGTAGTTTTTGGTGAGGCTTGGGTAGGGATGGTCCTCGATTTTTCCGGGCGCCACGTATTGAATCGCATCCGTGGGCTTCTGAAAAAAGAAGGGTGGTTCGCGCGTGGGGTCAGAGCCCATTTCGCGCGCATGTGCGGCGTAGTTACGGCCAATGCAATAGATGCGACGCACCGGAAATTGCTGCGTGCTATTGGCAATTGGGATGAAGGTCTGCTTAACACTGAAAGGTGTTTTAGGGGCTTCGTGCGCGACGGTGTCCCGGCTGGCGGCGGTGACTGCGATGGCGGCCAAACCTGCTTTGAGGCTGCTGCGTCTAGAAAGATTGGTCATGGGTGGTGGCTCTCTTGTTCTTGCAGCAACGCGCTGCGAATTTTTGAATAACCGCTTGCCAAGTCGTAGGCGTGTCCAAGTTGTAGCACGCTCATGTCGCTTTGCGTGGGCCCGATGATTTGAAGACCGACGGGTAGCCCATTCGCGCCAAAGCCCGCCGGCGCCGCCAGCGTGGGTAGGCCAGCCATCGTGGCGGGGATCACAGATTGCATCCAGCGATGGTAGGTATCCATCGGCTGCCCAGAAATTTGTGTCGGCCAGTGTTGCTCAGCTTCAAAAGGAAACACCTGAGTCGCCGGCATCACCAGAAAATCGAAGGAGTCAAACAAGCGTTGCATTTCTTGATACCAGGCCGAACGGACTTTTGCTGCGGCAAAAACGTCAGGGCCCGTTAGGGCAAGGCCACGTTCGATTTCCCAAACGGCCTCGGGCTTGAGCAGGGCCCGTGAACTGGCCAAATGATAGTGCTGCGCATTGCCACCTGAAAATGTAAAGCTGCGCAGTGTGAGCCAAGCGTTCCAAAGCTGCTCAAGGTCAAATTTTGGTTGGGTTGACTCAACGCGACAGCCAACTGTTTTGAAGTGTTCAAGCGCCCGTTCAGTGACGGCTAGCAGCTCGGGCTCCATGGGCAGATGACCCCCAAGACTGCCTAGCCAGCCAATGCGCGTACCGCGCAATTCGCGCTCAAGCGGTTGTTCAAACAGCTTGGCATGATCTTGCCTGCGCGAAAGCGGCAGACGCGCATCAAAGCCGGCCTGTACGGAAAGCAGCAGCGCCAGGTCGGGGATATTGCGTGCCATGGGACCTGTGACGCTAAATTGCTGAAAGAATACTTCTTCGCCCGGGCCGTGTGGCACACAGCCCGGCGAGGTACGAAAACCGAACACATTATTAAAGGCTGCAGGGGTGCGCAACGAGCCCATCATGTCAGAGCCATCGGCAACAGGAAGCATGTTTAGCGCCAGCGCAACCCCCGCACCACCACTACTGCCCCCCGCGCAGCGCGATGGGTCAAAGGCGTTTCGTGTGATGCCATAGACGGGGTTGTAGGTGTGCGCGCCCAGGCCAAACTCAGGTGAGTTCGTTCGACCAATAAAAATGGCTCCGGCGGCACGAACCCGTGCATTGGCCACAGAGTCTGTCTGGGTGATTTGACCTTTGAAAATCGGCGAACCGTTTGTGGTGACCATGCCGGCTACAGGTGCGATGTCTTTTGGGGCCTGCGGGAACCCGTGCAAGGGGCCCATGCTTTGCTTGCGCGCTAGCTGAGCATCGCGTTCTTGAGCAAGCGCCAAGACTGATTCGCGTTCAGGCATCGCAACAATCGCGTTCACGGTTGGATTTTGTTGGTCAATTTGAGCGAGATAGGCCTCGAGGACTTCGACGCAAGAAACCTCTCGGCGCTGAATCGTACGAGAAAGGGTGACGGCGTCAAGCGAAACAATAGAACGATGATTGGGGTGCGGGTTTGACATGAAAGCGACTCTTGCGAAAAATAGTATTGTGCCACCGTGCAGCCAGAGACGAGTGCACAAACATGAATTTTTACCAAAACTCCCGTCTTATGGGGTATCTTGCTATCTCGA
>JBAXLV010000197.1:0-5347 GCA_037134635.1 Alcaligenaceae bacterium | reverse complement strand
GCTAAATACGAACCCTTTGTCACCGGCTTCTTAACTGACGACAAAGCCGATCCTCCAATGTGGGGTCGTCCTGTCGACATCTTACAAATGCCTGATGGCGCCATCTTATTTTCAGATGACTACAACGGTGTCATTTATCGAGTGAGCTACAGCAAATAATGTTTCACGTTTCACGCATGAACCAAGTCGCAGCAGGCCTTTTAGCCGCTGCGGCTTTTTTAGTTTCCCCTAGCACCGTATCGGCCGCCGATATTGAGGCCGGCAAATCCATTTCCCAAACCTGTGTGGCCTGCCATGGGCCCGGTGGTAACTCGATCACTCCGGGCGTACCCTCAATCTCTGGCAACGCGGCTCAAGCGATCAGCATGCAACTTTACAATTACCGAGAAGGTAATCGTAAAAACCCTCAAATGTCGCCAATGGCTGAAAATCTGACAAACCGAGAGATGAACGACTTGGCGGCTTACTTTGCTTCAGAGAAAGTATCTGCCCCGACACACAAAGCGTCGGCTGAAAGTATCAAGTTAGGGCCTGTACTCGCACAGCAGTACAACTGCACGCAATGTCATGGCCCCGCTCTCAAAGGCATTCAACATATTCCGCGCCTCGCCGGCCAACAATACGATTACCTGCTGACACAAATGCAAGGCTTCAAAGCCCGCACTCGCTACGATATGGATGGCAACATGACCTCGGCATTCTCCGCAGTCAAAGAAAGCGACCTGACGATCTTGGCCGACTATATCGCTGGGCTTGAATACAAGTAATCGCTGCTTCGCGCTACGAGCCGTCAACTTTTTTGGCTAGAACACATAGCACAATATGTCGACGAAAAAAAAGAGCCCAACTGTCAGTACACTCGCTAAGCCTAAGACGCTCACCAAGCGAACCGTCAAACGATTGAAAGATGAAGGGCATGCCTGGAAGCACGTTTTGCGCTACGAGTGGTTATCGCTTGTTGCGCTGATGGCAGGCGTCATCTTATTGTTATTTTTTTGGGAACCCATCCCACCCAAAGTCCTGGGCATCGCCGTCGGGCGCGAAGGAACCTCAGATGGGGTCTATGGCGAAAAATTAGTGTCATTTTTTGCTGAACACGGAGTGACGCTTAATATCACCTATACCGAGGGTGGCAAGCAACCCATCATCGCCATGCAGCGTGAAAAGTCGATTCAAAGCGCACTGATTTTGGGCGGGCTATATAAAAAGCACGAGTTAGACCATCTTTGGTCTCTTGGAAGTTCGCAATACGAACCACTTTGGCTGTTCTACCGGGGCGATATGTTCACTGGGGATCAGCCTATTTATCACTTTGCCAACCTTGGACTGGCGATTGGCGAACCAGGTTCTGGATCAAACACAATTGTGCGTGACATTGCTCAAACGAGACGCGAAGGTTCAGCTGACGCACTCAAGTTTTTAGAGTGGCCGTACCTCAAGGCGGTCGATGCGCTTCTCGCTGGTGAGATCAAGGCCTTAACGACGGTCGACGGTATTGACTCTCCTGTTATAAAAAAACTCTTGGCTGATCCCGCCATTAACGTTGCCAACTTCCCCTTTGCGCCGGCGTATGTCAAACGTTTTCCTCAGCTAGACCTGGTATCTATCCCTCGCGCGTCCTTTACGAGCGCTCCCGTCTTTCCGGCCAACGATATCAACATGGTTGCAACCAGTCTCACTCTCATCGTCGAAAAAGAACTACACCCCGCCTTACAACTTCTTTTTTTAATGGCCATTGACCATTTGGGCGACTCCCGAGATCAATTCTTTGCTAAACAAGATGAGTTTCCGAGCTATAAAGACCACAGTATCCCGCTCGCGCCATTGGCTAAACAATATCTCACAAAGGGTATGCCAAGCAGCTTACATTACTTGCCTTTTTGGCTTGCCAGTCTAGTAGATCGGCTCTGGTTTTTTATCTTAAGCGCGCTCGCAATCGTGTACCCGTTATATCGCTTAATCCCAAACTATCGAACGACGCTTGGTCAACTCAAGGTCAACGATGCCTACGATATGCTCCATGAAGTGCATCAGCGTTTCTTGCAAGCTCAAAATCAACAAGAATTCGATTCGATACGGCAAGATTTCGTTCAACTTGAACGTGAAATTGAAAAATGGATTCCAAGGTTAAGTATTCCGGCTTACTACGGTTTACTTCGCCCGGTAGAGCAGATAAAAAAAGTGATGGCTGAACGTCAGAGTTTTTTAAATCAAGGTACCAAGCCTTAGTACCATCACCGCGCAGAGTAACAACGCTTCACTCCCTGAAAGCTCAATCAGGCGCAAAAAATGCGCCCATCTTAAATACAGTGGGGTTAGCGTGCGCGCCGCCTTTAGAGGCCTCTCCCTGCGAGCCATCCGAGAACTTTCTGCTTTTTGCAGCTTCTTTTGGCAATTCATAAGAATCGATATCCTTATGATTCGTAATACTTGCGCCACCGACTCTAAACATGACCAAGTTACCCACCGGATTCGCCGAAAACCGATACTGGGTACCTCTTGGCAAGAGCACGCCTTCGAATTGACGCGCGATCATTGAACTACCATCACCAAAGTTGAACGTTGCCTCACCTTGCAAAATCAAGAAACAGTGATCTTCAATATCATGGCTATGCAACGCGTTTTCGCCACCGGTCGAATACACCTTTGAATGCGCCCACAGACCCGGCGCACTGCCCAGACTTGCCATCGTTGCGCCACTCTCGAGTAACGGCAAGTTACGTAGGCTGAATTTCACGGTATCTGCAATATTTTGACTTGTCTCAAGAACTTGATTCATTTTTTTTCCTTTAATAAGTTTGATCAATGACGCGTCAGTGCATCCAAAACCACCCGAGGCACCATACTCAGTGTAGCCAACCCCTTAAAGGCTGGATCACCCTCAGCGGCGAGCTTTGTACGTAGCGCTAAAAGTGCCTCGCCCCCGCTCGTTTCAAACCAAAACCAATCTTGCAAAGACTTGGCGCTGTGTTGACCGGGTTGAGCAAGCTTTGATTCAAAATAAAATGACTTTAGCTCATCCGTTGCAAACTTTAAGCTGACCGCCGCAGGTTGGTCAGGCGCGTACAAAATCTGCTCAGGATTTGACCCTAACCAAGAGGTCACAAAATCTGCGATTCGTTCAGGCGATGCGCCAGTGACGCCTAAGGTTGTTCTGTTGCGCGCTTGGGTACTCACCTGATGCCAGGCCTTGAGTTGAGCGACCTCATTGATCACCCGTTCGCGCAAAGTACCGGTTGTGCTTTGACTTGGAAAGCTCACAGGGCAGACCAACTGTTGGTCGTTGTAACCTAACTGATCAGGCGGTGCATCGTCTGTAAAGTCTTGAAGGATGGGTTCGCCATCGTGCTCAAGCAGTTTGAGAGCCTCTTGTAAAACCCGCTTCTGAAACACCGCGTTTGTTGGCGCACCGAACGGACGCCCCAACATAAAAGGAACCCAAAGCGCTCTAGGGGCATTAAAGCCAACGGTATGCTCTCTGATCAAGCTAATCTGAACAGTTGAAATGCCAAACTCTTCTAAATAACGGCCGACGGCGCTCACGGCGCACGTACAAAGCGGTCAAACCGGAGAGAGCACAACCGCGTCGACATGATCCCGCTTTAGCAACTCGGCTAACTCTCTTGCTTTAGCTTCGTACTTTGTCGTGGGCCAGATCGCACCCATAAAAGAATAATGAAACCGTGCAACTGAACCTATAAATTTTTCTGCTGCAAGTTCTTTAAGCCTTTGCAGTGGAAAGACAACATTGCAATCCGCTTGAAACCCAGAGCGATCAAAATTTACTGACAGATGGCTCATAACAAGATCGCCAGAGTCAGTGGCCTCAGAAATCACTCTGTAATCGGTTCCGTTGCCGGTCGTATCAAAAGGCGCATCCGTTCTGGCATGAAGGCCCGCCGTCGTCACTAACGCAACGCGACGCTCACTCAACGGTGGCCCAGAGACCAAGCGCGGTGATGGCATATTCGGTATTTGCTTTACACGATCTAGATGGTGCTGTCGCTCAATTTCGGGCAAGTCTGCTAGACGAACCATTTGACTCTCCAATTATCCAAATTCAACGCCTGAAGAACTGCTAGCGTGTGGGCTGTTATTTTTTTCCCAAAAATAGTTTAGCGCATCAGTATTCGTAACGCACAATGCTTGGCAGCGTTCGATTCGCATGACCTTATGTAGTTCTTAAAAAATACTTTAGAGATCGAAGTCGCCTGACACTCAGTGCCAGTAAATAAGCATTTACAAAAAATGTTTTATTCAGTAGCTTTCGTTTCTTGACCTAGACAATAGAAATGAGAACACTCACATCACCCTACCGACGCACAGAAGTATCGCTTATGCATTCAAACTTATCTAAATTTAAAAGATTGCTTCTGATCGCTTTCGTCGCGGTGGTCTTAAGTGCCTGTACAAGCGGCGGGGGCGACACCGCATTTAATGGAAATCTGAGTGATCTAGCGGGCATGAAGGCGCCGCCACGAAGCATCAAAGATATTCTTTTGATTTTTGAACAGACGAAACATGACAAGAGTCTATTAGAAAAAGTGACCCAGGTTTTAGCTCTTCCTGTGCCCACTACTAGTGATCCCAAGGTTCTGAATAATTATTACTATCGCAGAGCGAATGCCGAAGAAGTAATGGGTAATGCAGAAGCGGCTGTTGTGAATTTTAAAAAAGGGGTGGAAGACTATCCGAGTACTGAGCTTGAGCTTCGCATTGACGAACTTAATTGGTATGCCAATGCAGAAAGGGCAAGAGGAAACTTATTTCAAGCCAATAAAATACTCGAGGGCGCGATACAACAGGCAATGAAAGCAGGAGGACCTAATGAAGGCTATGCCGCCTCGATGGAAACTGCAATTTCAACCAACTGCATAAATTTGGGTGATATCGAGTGCGCAAAGAATGCTCTAGATCGTGCAGAGTCAATTTTTCAAAGAATTAGCGGCCGCAGAATAGATTTTCGACATCGGTTACTACACAACTCGCTATTGGAGTTTAGACGAGCTGCAATTTTTATTGCGGAAGGGAAATATTCTGAAGCTGAGCCTTTAATGCGACGTGCGTTAAAGCTAAACGCTGAACTGATTGAAAGCATTAAGAACTCTGGTCAGGGGGATGCGCTAGATACCGAATTTCGTGTCGCACAGGATGCGCGAAACAACTCAAAGCCTCAGTACCGCTTTAGAGTAGGGATGCAGGTTTTGATGTCCCGTATCTTTCTAGAGCAGCATCGGCTTGTGGACGCTGAGTACTGGGCTAGACAGGCGGTGATGCTGGCCATTAGTCGAGATGGTGTCGAGTCTCCAGCCACCGTCCACTCGATTGGAATATTGACCGAAGTAGT
>JBAXLV010000196.1:0-5357 GCA_037134635.1 Alcaligenaceae bacterium | reverse complement strand
AGCAAAACATTGATATGACGCGACTCGTCGTCTTGGTGTGCAACAGTATTTGAAAACGACTCTGGCGATGCGAGATCGCTCATCAGGTTAAGCTGCTGACGCGTTCGGCCGATAGACTGATCAAATACTTGAACGAATTTTAAGAATTGCTCGACATCATTCGACTGAGCACGTATTGCGTTTTCAAATTCAAGAGCCGCCTGCTGTAGTTCAAGATCGGCAATGACCGCCGCCGAACCTTGAAGCAAGTGCAGCGAGTCCATCAGTGACTGCTGTTCATTTGAAAAAAAATCACTTTCGATTTTAGGACGAATAGATAAAGCCTGTGTTAGAAACAGCCGTCTGAGCTTTTCCGCCTGGCCAGTGGCGTGCTCAGAAAAAACTGCAAGATTCTGTACATCTTTGATCGGACCGAGTGCCGCTATTTCGGAGCGAAGGCATTTTTTGATCGCTTCAAACAATAGACGTTGCCCAATGGGCTTGGGTAAGAAGGCACTTAATCCATAGCGCTGAAGGGTTATTTGGTCATCCTCTTGTTGGCTAGCGCTGATCCCTATAATTGGAACATCAGAATTTATTGGATTATTTTTGAGTTGTGCACTAATTGATGCGGTATCAAAATTTGGTATGCGTAGATCGAGGATAATCAGGTCATACTGGGTGGAAGATAGTTTTGAAAGGGCGCTTGCACCCGTTGTCGCACTTTCGACATGTGCGCCCGAGTTTTGTAAGTATCCCTGCACCACGATTTGATTGATTAAATTATCCTCTATCAACAAAAATCGGAAGTTGCCAAAGGCATTGGTCCATTCGGAGTTCTCGATTTCAGTATCCACGGGCTCGATCTGTTGGGTTGCACTTTTTGTGTCTAGAGAGCGAAACTTACAATCCAGATCAAAGTAAAAGGTAGCACCACCGAGTGCGTTGATGTTTTTTACTTGTATGTGACTGCCCATCAACTGCAGAAAGGACTCAACAATGGCGAGTCCAAGGCCTAAGCCCTCGTTACTTACTTCGTTTTGAATGCTTCCTTTGGAAAAAGGTTTGGTGATTTGCGTTAAAGATAACGAGCCCAAACCGGGTCCAGAGTCTTCGACTGAAAATCTTAAACGTACCGTTTGATCGCGTTGAGACACGAAGTCGACAATAATATTTACCGTCCCGCGCATCGTAAATTTGATTGCATTTGACGCGAGATTGAGCATGATCTGTCGTAAGAATACCGAGTCGCTTTCAATGTATTCTGGTACGTTATTTGAGATCTTGATATTGAGTGAAATATTTTTTAGCGTAGCGTTTGGCCGAACAATGTCTGCAGTTTGATTCAGTAGTGTTTTTAATTGCAACGGCTTCAAGTTTAGTTGGGTCTGTCCGACTTCAAGCTTCAAGGTTGTCAGTATGCTTGTAATGATTTCTAGTTGAAGTTGCGCTGATATTTGAATCGTATTCAGGTACTTTTGGATAGCTTTTGGATCTGAAGTTTGCTGAGCTAAATTGCTTAAGCCAATGATGCCACTCAAAGGTGTTCTGATTTCGTGAGACATATTTGCAAGAAAGCGTGACTTTGCTACGCTTACATCTTGCGCGTCAATCGTCGCTTGGCGCATTTCCAACTCGGCTCTTTTTCGGTCCGAAATATTTTGTTGAATCAAGACCCAGTGGGGTACAACAACGTTGAGTGAATGAATCGGCGTCATGCTTAGCTCTATCCAGAACCACTGAGCCGTTTGATTAAACGCCATGAGTTCTGTCCGGATGGTTCCGCCTTGAGTGATCGCTTTGCGCAATGCAGCAAGCTCTTTGTGGTTAACAGGATAATCAATCAAAATGGCCCAATCTTTGCCGATGAGCTCTTGTTCCGAATAGCCAGACAGTGTGCCAAAGGTTTTATTGGCGTACATGATGCGGGGATCATCACGATCGCCCCTTAAAATTGCAATGGCTTCGTGCGATTGTTCGATCGAGTTTTTAAATAGATTGAGACCTTCATCTTGGCGCTCAAGCGTTCTTATTTGCTTAGAGATTAATAAGCGCACCCGATTTCTTTGGGTAAAAATCACAAAAATAGCTGTCAGGTAAGTGCTAACCAGAAAGAGCTTGATAAGCTTGAGGGGCAGGGTTAGTCGCAGAAGCTGGTCGGCCCGCCCGGCAGGCGTCAGACTCGCCTGAAGCGTCACTGTTTGGTCGAAGATTTTGAAATGCGCTACTTGCCGCTCGGCGGGCGCAGGCCTTAACCAAGTCTGGGTCGGCGTCCCCGTTGTTAAGGATGATTGGGCCATTTGTAGTTTTGTATTCACCCAAGTTTTTTGCGCGCCTTCACTCAGCATCGGAGGTCGTGCGACTTGATTCAAATCAATGTCAATATAGATCACCGCAGCGCCATCGGCTGAAGCGGTGGAGTGTAGGCTCCACGGGTCGCTCATCCGATTTACCTGGTATGAAACGATCACGCCATTTTCCTGCTCCCAGACTAGATTAAACCGTCGTAAACCTTCCGGTGCTAATTGAGGATTTGGATTCGTTTTGGCATTGGCGTAGTGCGAAATGATGTTTGGATCAATCACCGTCAAGGGGTATCTGGGGTTTGAGAACTTATATGTTTCATGTTGTGCGGGATCGCGATCAATCATGACTGATAACGAACGTATTGCAGGGTAATGACTAAAAATTCTCTGGGCAAGAGGCACTAGGTAAGGCTGTATGTCGGCTGACTCGACATTCGCGATTTGAGCGAAATTAATGATGGCCTCTTCGCTGGCTGCAACGTTCGCGTCGGCCAAGTCTGTGATCGATCCTATTTGTTCTTTAAGTTGGGCCCGTGCCAACACCCCTTCAAATTCTCTGCCGGTCAGGCTGATATAGCAAGCGAATCCAATCAAAACGAGACCCGCGATGGTTACGCCTTTCCATCTTCCACGCCAGGCGAGCGTGTTGCGTAATAAGATTCCCAAACAAATAGGCAGAAAGATAAATGTGCTTGTTGAGATGTCCAACCAGGTTCGCAAGAACGCGAGGCTTAGAAGTTTTAGGGATAACGTACTGTTCAGAAATTCTTGGGTGATCGTAGAGGCGGCGGCAGGGATTAGACTAGTCAACAAACCGCTAATCGCGAGCAGTTTGATGAAATCCAGGAGAGAGGTAGGGTCACGCCACCGGGTATCTAGAACTGAGCGGATAGCTAAAACGGACGCCCTGCAGTAGACGAGCGTCCCTAGGCCGGTCAATGCACTTGTTACTGCGATTGCCTGAACGCCTAGATTATTAAATATAGCTAACACACATTGCAAAAGCAGCGATCCCAGTACGCAACCGTAAATCGTTCGACCTTTGCTGATTAGGGCGAGCACGACGGCAAGGGCTAATTCGGGGTGAATTTCACTATTCACAATTAAGCTTAATTTATATCCGCACAGCCCAATTGCTAAATAACTTAGCAGGGTCATCACATGTTGAGAGAGGTCGTTATAGTTTTTTTTCATGTGCTGTAAGTTTTGTGCGTACTGAGACGGATCTGTTGGCCGATCGGGTACTCTGGCCTGCAGATGAACTAAATTAATCTGAATCGAGCGATCTTATTTTTTTTGAAAATCTATGAATAAGTGGCAAATTGAGGCGTTAATTTGAAGATGGGGAATCGCGTGTTAGACAGCATAATACCGATTCTAGTGGCTGAACTGTCACCTAGCGTATTCATCTGCGGATCACTCTAAACTGCCCTTTTGCGCCATCAAATGACTACATCCGATATTCTTTTAGTTTACGACGAGATGGTTCAGATCAGCCAACAAATGCTTGATGCTGCACATCGCCAAGATTGGCCAAGCTTTACGACCTTAGAGTCGGTTTGTGAAGAGCATATTAAGCAGATTCACCAACGTGATGACCAGCTCCCGTTGACCGCGGAAGAAGTAGAAAAGAAAATTGACCTATTGATGAAGATTCTGGCAGATGATCGACAGATTCGAGATTTGCTTGAGCCTTGGATGGGCAGGTTGTCTGCAATTATGCGAACGCCGCGCTAATGATTAATAGTGGATGAGATGACGGATCGGCCACTTTGAACGCCTCAAACGTAACTGGGTTATCCGCAATTGATGGTCTCTCGGCGGTGCCCTCGGCGGCACAAAGTCGAACAAACGCGACGTTTGTAACCGGAAAAGAGTATGTCGCAGAGGTCGTGAGCTGTTCAGACGAGAACGTGGTCACTCTGCGGGTTGCAGATATGGTGCTAGAGGGCAATTTTGAGCGCTCGTTCGTGCCTGGTCAGGCTTTGGCGCTGAAGTGTGTCAGCGTTCAAGGTTTACCGTTATTTGAAATAGCTCGATCTGGGTTGCAAGAGACGGCATCTGACGAAGTTGTGCTGAGCAAGACGGGCGTCCTAATTGAGACGTATCTCAAAAATGTCGATACGGCATCGACAGACCATCGACTAGTGGCAATAAATAGCGCGCTGCTGAATACGACGCTCGATGCCAAATTGATCGCGGGAGAGCTTGAACACAGCGTTGCTTTAAGTGGATTATTTTACGAGTCGCATCAGGCGAGCTACGCGCTAGGTAGGCGATCTCTAGAGCAATTACTGCTCGAACCACAAAATCAGTTGGGTTTTAGTGCTTCAGAGATGATTGCGAAACAGCTCAATACGCTCGATCAAAATGGCTTTAAATGGGCTGGAACGGTGTGGCCGGGTCAAATCATGCAGTGGGCAGTCAATTTTTTACCTCAAAATAGTCAACAGAACGGGCGAGATCCGAGCCCTCTGGTCCCGTCTGATTCTGTCGAGCCTGAGATTTCGAGCAGCTTAGAGTTGGATCTGCCAAATCTTAAAAAGATCGTGGCGAATCTAAGTTGGAGCGCCGAGACATTGAGCATTGAGATGACGGTTCATGATGCACAAACACAAGTAATTCTTAATAATAAGTTGGCGTTGTTTCTTGAGGCGATGCAAGCGGCAGGCCAAACCGTGAAGTCTTGCACCATCGAGCTCAATGAGCACGACTAACCCCTCGCAGCAGGCCGTCGCGTTGGCCTATGAGCACGGAGAGTTCGCGCCAAAAATAGTCGCGAAAGGGCGTGGAGTGGTCGCCGAGCAAATTATTGCCAGGGCAAAAGAGCATGGCATTTTTGTGCACCAGTCAAAAGAGCTCGTGAGCTTGCTCATGCGAGTCGATCTTGATGACCATATCCCCCCTGAGCTGTATCAGGCGATTGCAGAGCTCTTGGTATGGTTATATGCGCTAGAACACGACTACAAATAAGTAATTCGCGAGGATCGAGCTGCAGATGTTGGACAATTGATGCGATTCGCGAATATTTTCCAGCAGCCGAGGCGGGCCGGCGCGTTGGCTCGGTGATTA
>JBAXLV010000195.1:0-5364 GCA_037134635.1 Alcaligenaceae bacterium | reverse complement strand
ATGCCTGACAGCAGGGTTGCTTCGTTGTCGCGTGCCGGCGGTCGCGTTGCCAGACCGACTGTTTCGATATCTTCGGTGCGAACTTTTTCGCCTTCAGCCACGGCCACCAAATTTGCATCGTCGCCCTGCGCCTCACGGCCTTGTACGGCGCGCCAACCCGGCGACACCATGACCTCACCTTCGGTCTTGAAGTGGTGTCCTTGAACGATGGTCGTTCGCGTCGTTTTCCGATACTCTGCGGCCGGAAAAAAGATCGCTAAGAAGCGTTTGACCACTAAGTCGTAGACTTTGGCCTCGGCGTCGCTCAGCTCAGACGGCACCTGCATCGTTGGGATAATCGCAAAGTGATCTGACACTTTTTTGTTATCAAAAATACGGCGATTCGGCTTAACCCAGGCGTTTTTAGTAATGGTTGCAGCATGCGGGGCCAGAGACTTTGCCACGCCTTTGCCCTCAGCCAGACCCGCAATCGTTTCTTTGACCGTGGTGATGTAGTCTTCAGGTAAAAATTTCGAATCGGTTCTTGGATACGTCAATGCCTTATGACGCTCATATAAGCTTTGGGCAAGCGACAAGGTGGTTTTAGCTGAAAAACCAAATCGGCCATTCGCCTCTCGCTGTAACGACGTCAAATCAAACAGGGCAGGCGCGGCCTCGATGCGCGGCTTGGCCTCTTCGGTCACAACGCCTGGCTGATTGCGGCACGCGGCAACCACACTTTTCGCGGCTGCTTCAGTCCAGACACGCGACTCTTTCTGCTCTTGATCATCACCCGTTTTTTTGAAGTTCTGATCAATCCAACGTCCTTCATACAGGCCCGCCGCTGCCACAAATGTTGCACGCACTTCCCAGTAATCACGCGGTACAAAATGACGAATTTTTTCTTCGCGCGCAAACACCAGCGCTAAGGTAGGCGTCTGCACCCGACCAACCGGTGTCTTGAAAAAGCCACCATCTTTACTATTAAACGCGGTCATGGCACGCGTGCCATTAATGCCGACCAGCCAATCCGCCTCGGCGCGCGACCGCGCTGCTGCCTCGAGTGGCTTCATCGTGTCGTCATCGCGCAGCGTTGCGAACGCTTCACGGATGGCATCTTGGGTCATGGACTGTAACCACAAGCGTTGCGTAGGCTTTTTCTGGCCAGCATATTGCGCGATATAACGAAAAATCAGTTCGCCCTCGCGTCCGGCGTCGCAGGCGTTAATTAAGGCGCCAACATCTTTGCGCTTAATCAGTTTGACCAGCATTTTTAGTCGGTCGACCGAACGCTTATCTTTCGTAGGTGCGAGATCAAACTCAGGAGGCACCACCGGTAGGTGGGCAAAGCTCCACTTCCCCTTCACAGGGTCATTGGGCGCAATCAGGGTTAACAAATGGCCCACACTTGAAGACAGTACGTATTTTTCGTTTTCGAAAAAGTCGCCTTCCCGGGTAAATCCACCCAAGGCGCGCGAGATATCAAGCGCCACAGAGGGTTTTTCGGCAATGATTAATGTTTTAGTCATTCTTATCCAAATGCTGCTCTTTAAGCGGTTTGCCAGGTGGGGCGAAAGCCCTAAATCAACCTAGCGCGCATCATAAGAGCGGTGATTAATGCCGTGCAAGTTAGCACGTTCAGCGCCCTGACCCCAAATTTGGGTCGCCAAAGACCAAAAGCTCTCTATATTAGAGGCTGCGAGTTTTTCAAACCCCAATGCTTGCCAAGCTTGCTGCAGGACAGCCAAAGGTCTATTTAAATCAAGGGCTTGTGCCCCATTTTGTTTAGAGAGTTTTAGGCCTTTTGCATCCAAAACCAACGGCACATGCAATACCCGGGGTACTGGTAGCTTTAATAAACGTGCCAATAGATGCTGCCTTGCTGTGCTCATAAGTAAGTCTTCACCTCTTACGATGTCTGTGACCTTTTGCTCGCCATCGTCCACCACCACGGCTAACTGATACGCCCAGATCCCATCGGCCCGCTTCAGTACATAATCGCCAACCACCTGTGCAACCTCTTGTCGCTGCACGCCTAACCAACGGTCTTCAAAGCACACCTCTGTCTCAGGCACCCGCAGGCGCCAAGCATAGGCGCGGCGACCTTGTGGCGCCCCCAAGCGGCAGGTACCGGGGTAGGGGTGCTCGGTCAAGTCGGTGGTTTGGCTCAACCGCGAGGCTGAATCCGCAATTTCGCGGCGGGTGCAGCCGCAGGGATACACCCGCTCTGCAGCCAAAAGCGTATCAAATGCCTGTTGATACAGGCTTAAGCGGCGCGACTGGTAGACGACGTCTTGATCCCAACGCATTCCAAGTGCCCGCAGTTGCTGCAAAATCAGCTCGGTGGCCCCTGGCACGTTGCGAGGGGTATCCAGATCTTCAATTCTGATGAGCCACTGGCCACCGTGGGCGCGCGCATCCAAAAAACTGGCCATGGCTGCCACCAATGACCCCGCGTGCAAAGGCCCGCTCGGGCTTGGGGCAAAACGACCGACGTAGGGCAACGCTGTTTGCAACAAACTTAGTGCAAAAGTCGATCGCCGTCTTCGCGCAATAACTCTTCAAGAATGAGATGGTCAACCTCTGACTCTTGGCTCCAGAGCACCATCAGCGCGATGATTTTGATTTTTTGCAAGGAGACCGAACCCTCAGTCGTCGCCAAGGCACGGTCAATCACGATCTCACGCAAGGCGGGCGAGAGCGCCTCAGTGGCTTCAAGAAATGTAATGAAGCCAATTGCCTCTGGATCAAGATGTTGTTGCTCGAACTCGGCATATACCCGCGTACCACTACCGGGCGTTTGCGACAGCTCAACACATTGCGCAGTGGTCTCAGCTAAACCGACGAGCCAACCTAGCGCATCATCGATGTCGGTATGCTCAAAACCCGCTGCTGCGAGGCGTTTGGCCAAGACATCGGCCGACGGACAGGCCTCGGGCGTGTAGTAATTCTCGAACAGGTAAACCAGAATGTCGAACATAAAGACGGGCTCCTGTTGCTGGCCGGGGCAGGGGGCACCCGACCAAGTAATTTGACTCTACGCCAAAAAACTTGCGCCGACAAGTCCTACGATAAATTTATAAGTGCCGCACCTTCTGCGACCTGATCTCCGACCCCATACAAGACCTCCTTCACCACGCCATCGGAAGGTGCAGCAATGGTGTGCTCCATTTTCATTGCCTCCATCACCATTAACGCCTCGCCACGCTTAACCTTGGCACCTACGGCGACATGCACCGCAATCACCTTGCCCGGCATTGGGGCGGTTAACCCCCCTGCAATCTCTACTTCGCCATCGGCGGCATGCGCGAGCGGATCTCGCAGCACAAGCGTGCTCATGACGCCCGATTCAAAAAGATCAAAGCGCTCGCCACGTATGACGATCGTCCCCGACACCTTAGTTTGCCCCAGTGCGAGATCTATTTTCACGACGCCGTTTACCGACAAACCCTGAGCCTGCCAGTCAAAGGGGTAACGTATGCCGTCGATCTCAAGTGTCTGAAGCCCTGCCTGACGATGTAGCCGACAGACCCGAGCGGCCTCCTGATCCATCAAGGTAACGTCGCGCTGATACACGCCGTTTAAACGCCAACCATCGGCGTGCGACCAGGGGTCGTGCGCCTGGTCTTGGGGTGCTGCCTCACGCAACAAAACGACCGCCACGGCCAACGCAAGTGCCTCGTGACGCGCGGCAGCAGGTGTTGGCAACAGGGTGGCACGTTGCCGCTCGATCAATCCTGTATCAAGATCGCCCGAAGCAAACGCCGTATCGTTCATCAGCCGTGTCAAAAACGCAACATTGGTGTGGACGCCCACCACCTGGGTCTGCGCTAAAGCCTGCACCATCCGGGCGCGCGCTTGATCACGATCAGCGCCCCAAACAATTAGCTTGGCAATCATCGGGTCATAAAACGGCGAAATCGTATCGCCCGCACGCACACCACCATCGACTCGAACGTCTGCATTCGTAAAGGCAGCGTGAGGTGGTAAGGCAAGATGCGCTAACTGACCCACCGAAGGCAAAAAGTTTTTGTCCGGATTCTCGGCGTAGATCCGCGCTTCGATCGAATGGCCTGACCGAGTCAGTTGGGCTTGCGTCAGCGGCAAGGCTTCGCCGTTGGCCACACGTAATTGCCACTCGACAAGATCAAGCCCCGTGATCATTTCGGTGACGGGATGCTCGACCTGCAAGCGCGTATTCATTTCCATAAAATAAAACTTGCCGCTGGGCTCAACGATAAATTCAACCGTTCCGGCGCCAACATAATTCACTGCGCGCGCTGCCGCTACGGCAGCCTCGCCCATGGCGCGGCGACGCTCTTCGGTCATGCCCGGTGCTGGCGCTTCTTCAATCACTTTTTGATGACGTCGTTGCACTGAGCAATCCCGCTCAAACAGATAAACACCATTGCCCACCGCGTCGGCAAACACTTGAATCTCAATGTGGCGTGGCTTTTGAACATAGCGTTCAATCAAGACACGATCATCGTTAAAACTCGATGCAGATTCGCGCTTACACGACGCCAGAGCGCTCGCAAAATCTGCGGCCGTAGTGACCACACGCATTCCCTTACCACCCCCGCCCGCGCTTGCCTTGATCATCACGGGATAACCAATCGCGTCGGCTTGTTGCTTTAAAAATTCGGGGTCTTGGTTATCTCCGTGATAACCAGGTACCAAGGGCACACCCGCTTTTTCCATGAGCGTTTTTGAGGCAGACTTGCTACCCATCGCGGCAATCGCAGAGGCCGGTGGTCCAACAAAGCGAATGCCCGCTTTCGCGCAGGCATTTGCAAACTCTGCGTTCTCAGACAAAAAACCATAACCTGGGTGAATCGCTTGCGCACCATGGGCGAGCGCCGCTTGCAAAATCACTTCGCTTTTAAGATAGCTGTCTCGCGCAGCCGAGGCACCAATATGCACCGCTTGGTCGCAACTCACGACGTGTTTTGCATTCGCATCCGCATCTGAGTACACCGCGATTGTTCGTATCCCTAATCTGCGCGCAGTCGCCGCCACACGGCATGCGATTTCACCGCGATTGGCAATCAATAAAGTTGTAAACACAATAGCTCCTTGATCCTGCTCTTACATGCGAAACACGCCAAAGCGTGTGTCTGCAATGGGCGCGTTCAGCGCAGCCGATAAACCGAGTGCCAACACGCGCCGCGTATCTGAAGGATTAATCACGCCATCGTCCCATAAGCGTGCGGTGGCGTAGTAAGGA
The DNA here is from genome assembly GCA_037134635.1 of Alcaligenaceae bacterium. Taxonomy (GTDB): domain Bacteria; phylum Pseudomonadota; class Gammaproteobacteria; order Burkholderiales; family Burkholderiaceae_B; genus Zwartia. Next base: position 158 of record JBAXLV010000195.1, on the reverse strand, counting down.
TGTCCCTCGCGTTCGTATTGTTCGCGGATCGGTGTCTTGAATTCATTTTCTTCTGCCGTTGACCAGTCGCCGCCTTTTGCTTCAACGGCCTCGCGTTTCAACGTCGCCATTACACTCGCTGCTTGCTCACCACCCATTACAGAAATACGTGCATTGGG
>JBAXLV010000194.1:0-5372 GCA_037134635.1 Alcaligenaceae bacterium | reverse complement strand
CCTGCTGCCTCAATCATCGATAAACCCTGAGGCACCGGCAAACATTGCTCGATCGGGGCGGCGCAGTACTCTGCGTAGCCCCCACCGGCCACCAGCGCGCAGACTTTATCGCCAATTTTGAAACCACTACTCCCCACATCTCCACTCACGATTTCACCCGCGACTTCGAGCCCCGGCAAATCAGTGGTGCCCGGAGGCGGCGCATATTGGCCCATGCGCTGAAACACGTCAGGGCGGTTGATCCCCGCCGCTGCGACCCTGATCAAAACCTCGCCACGCCCCGCTTCTGGCGCGGGCCTTGACGTCGGCACCAGCACTTCAGGACCACCCGGTGTCGAAATTTCTATTGCACGCATATCGTCTGCCTCAAAACATTTATCGTAAATCGTTTATTATGCATCCCTTCGTGAAATAAGCAGGAAGCGTGGCCGAGCGGTTTAAGGCACCGGTCTTGAAAACCGGCGAGGGTTCACGCCCTCCGTGAGTTCGAATCTCACCGCTTCCGCCAACCGCTCGGCATCGTCGGCTCTACGGCTCGGCTCTAGCCCATTAAACCAACAACGCCACGGCCTTGATTTGTGCCCAAAGCGCAAGGCCTGGTGCAATATTCAAGCGCGCCACAGACGCATACGAAATCTTTGCCAGCAAGCGTTGCTCGGGCTGCTCACCTACGGATAATTCAATCAAGGCCTGACCCCCCGTACCATTTCGTACCGCAAGCACGGTGACAGGCAAAATATTTAACATGCTACTGTCGGTGTGGTAGCTGAGCGCGAGGCTCACATCCCGGGCATGAATACGCACACGCAAGCGATCACCGGGTACGTGCGACGGGCCATGCGCGTAAAGATTGCCCAGCGGGCTTTCTAACGTCAACAGACCATGCTCGTCACGCTGTCGCACGTTTGCCTGTACAACCACGCCCGCATCATCGCGTAAGGCGAGCGGTGCATCGGGATGATTCATCACGTCAAGTGCCGGGCCTGCCTGACGCACGCTCCCTGCTTTCATCAAGACCAGATAATCCGCCAGACGCGACATTTCATCAACGGCATGGGTGACATACAACAACGGGATCGTGGTGGTTTGCTTGAGGCGCTCGAGATAACCCAAAATCTCTGAACGGCGCACGGCATCCAACGCAGCCAGAGGTTCGTCTAGCAACAGGATTTCGGGCCGCGTCAGCAAGGCTCGGCCGAGTGCCACACGCTGACGCTCGCCACCGGATAATTTACTAATTGCCCGTTGTAAAAGCGGCGCTAAATCCAGCTGTTCAACACACTGAGCGTACTCATCTGCGGTACCGCCTACGCGTTGCCAACCGTAACGCAGGTTTTGTTCGACCGACAAGTGTGGAAGCAACGCTGAATGCTGAAAAACGAAACCAACATGTCGTTGATGCGCGGGAACGAACACACCCGGCGCCTGCCACACCTGCCCATTGATGACCACTCGCCCATGCACCTCGGGCTCTAGACCCGCAATCGCACGCAATATGGTCGTTTTGCCACCGCCCGAGGGGCCAAAGATCACTGTTGTTCCGCTGGCGGGTAGCGTTAGATCAAGGGCAAGAGCAAAGCCCGCCTCACCCGACCTTTTTAGGTTCAGTGTCAACTCGATGCCAGGTCTATGGTTTGCCGGGATCGCGTTCAAACTCATCGCGCCTCGCCCTCAGCGTGAGCCAAACGCAAGCCAAACCAGTGCATCAACCAGAGCATGGCAAACGAGAACACCAAAAGCCCGCCCGCTAACCAGTGCGCCTGATCGTAGGCCATAGCTTCTACCCGGTCGTAGAGCAAGACCGATAGCACACGGGTTTCACCTTCGATGTTGCCGCCAACCATCAGAATGACACCGAACTCACCCACCGTGTGGGCAAAACCCATTACCGCCGCGGTCATGAAAGCGGGACGACACAGCGGAATCACCACCGTTTTAAAGCGATCAAAAGGCGAGGCACGCAAGGTTGCGGCGACATCTAGCATTGAAGTATCCATACTTGCAAAGCCTGCCTGTAACGGTTGCACAACGAAAGGCAGCGAGTACAACACCGAGGCCAATAACAGACCCGAAAACGTAAACGCCAAAGAACTTCCACCGAGCGCATGCATCAGGCGACCCAGTGGCCCATCCGGGCCCATCATCACAAGCAAATAAAAACCCAGCACGGTTGGCGGCAGCACCATCGGCAGCGCCACAATGGCAGACAACGGTGTTTTAAACCGCGAGCGGGTGCGCGCAAGCCACCAGGCCAGTGGCGTACCGAACAGCAACAAAATCACCGTAGTAAGCGTTGCAAGCTTAAGTGTTACCCAAAGCGCTGCCCAGATCGCCGTCATTGCGGCCTTGTATAAAAATTAGTTGTAGCCATGGCTTGCAATGATGCCCTGTGCTTCGGGTTGTTGCAAATACAACAAGAAAGCCTGCGCTGCAGCGTTGTTCTGGCCACGCTTCAACAAGACTGCCGTTTGAACGATTGGCTGATGTAGAGACTCGGGCACCAGCCAACTATTTTGATAAAGCTTCTTTTGCTCGGGTGTTTCGAGCGTAAACACTCGCGGCAGTAACCCTGCATCCGCATTGCCACTAAACACAAAGTGCGCCGCCTGCCCGATGTTTTCGCCCATCACTAACCGGGCCTGTACTTTGGCAAATACCCCAAGCGCTTCGAGCGTCTGTTTGGCCGCCAAACCATAAGGCGCCAAGTCTGGATTTGCAATCGCTAGCTTTTTAAATTCTGTTTGACGCAAAATTTGCTCGGCAGCAAACGATCCACCGGATTGCGTCACAAACACTAAACGGCCGCGCGCGTAGTCAAACAGCGTTTGTTCAAGGGCCAAACCCTCAGCCACCAGGCGCTCAGGGGTTTGTCGATCAGCCGACAGCAATACATCAAACGGTGCAGCTTGACGGATCTGGGCATAAAGCTTTCCAGTCGAGGCCGAGCTCAGGGATAGCTTGTAAGGCGTTTGAGCTGAGAATTTAAGTACTAGTACTTGTGCGGTATTGACAAAATTGCTAGCTACGGCAAGACGAGCGTCTTGCGCAAACGCCGGATATGAGCAAAAATTATAAAAAATCAATAATATCAAGTATTTGCGCATTAAATAGTCTAAATAATCTGCTACAGCTTTTGAAATTCTAAAAAATATTTTATCCCTCACTTGAGTGCCGATAACCTGATCGGCCTCAGGGTTGCAAGGCACGCACACTCAAATTAAGAGTACAGTTATTCTACGGACTTATATGCATGACCCACTTGCAAGATTCTATCTATGACTCAGACGTCTGCACCCCTGATCGATCGCTTTGGCCGAAGTATTGAATACTTGCGCCTTTCTGTCACCGATCGCTGTGACATGAAGTGCACGTATTGCCTACCCAAAAGTTTCAAGGGTTACCAAGAGCCAAAAAACTGGCTCACCTTTGATGAAATCGAGCGGGTTGTGGGCGCGTTTGCTCGTCTAGGCACATCGCGTGTTCGACTGACGGGCGGAGAACCACTTCTGCGTCGCAATCTACCTGAACTCGCTGCCCGAATCCACGCACTGCCCGGCATTCGTGATTTATCACTGTCAACCAATGGCACCCAGCTTCCCAAACATGCTGAGGCCTTGCGGGCCGCCGGCGTCTCGCGGCTGAACATCAGTCTGGATAGCCTGACGCGCGAATGTGTGACACAGATCACTGGGCGCGACTCAATCGATGACGTGATGCAAGGGCTTGCCGCGGCTGAAGCTGCCGGCTTCTCACCGATCAAACTGAATATGGTCGTGATGCCCGGCGTCAATGAACACGAAGTCGAAGCCATGACCGAGTTCTGCATCAATCGCGGTTTCATTTTACGTTTGATCGAGACCATGCCCATGGGCAGCACCGGTCTGAAATCAAGCTATGCACCTTTAGGGCCGATTCTTGATCGCCTGCGTGAGCGCTTTGATCTGATACCAGAGATTAAAGAAATGGGTGGTGGTCCGGCGCGCTACTGGCGCACCAAGGATGGCCGCGGTCAGATTGGTTTGATTACGCCGATCAGTCAGCACTTCTGTGCCACCTGTAATCGCGTGCGCCTGTCAGTCGATGGCACGCTCTACTTGTGCTTAGGTCAAGAAGAAAAACTTGAGCTTCGCCCTTTGTTACGCGCAGGCATTAGCGACGAAGGACTTGAGCAAGCCTTGCGTGAAGCGATCGAACTCAAACCCGAGCGTCACGAGTTTCGCGAAGCGCCCACCAAGATCATTCGCTTTATGTCGCAAACGGGCGGCTAAGGGCTGATCCAGAGTCGCCGTACACTAGCGGCATTCGTCATCTCTTTTGTTTGAATCATGAAACCCAGAGCCAATCTGCTGAACTTTGAAGAGGCGCGCGATCGCCTGCTCGCTGCCGCCTTCCCCTTAACAAATATTGAAACACTGCCTCTGCTGCAGGCTCAGGGCAGAGTGCTTGCGCAAGCCGTGACTTCGCCTTTAAATGTGCCGGGCTTTGATAATTCAGCGATGGATGGTTACGCCCTGCACGTTCAGGATGTCAACGCCTTACCCGACACCTTTGCAGTGGTGCAACGTATCGCCGCCGGACAAACCGGCACCGCCTTAGCCGTCAACACCGCCGCGAGAATTTTTACTGGGGCGCCAATACCCGAAGGTGCCAACGTTGTCGTGCCGCAAGAAAACACACAAGACGAAAATGGCGCCATCAAACTTACCCAGCCCATTCAATTAAATCAGCATATTCGTCGCGCAGGTGAAGACATCACTCAAGGCGCAATTGTGCTGGCTGCTGGGCAGCGTCTAGGTGCTCAACATCTCGCGATGCTTGCGTCCATAGGCGTCGCGGGCGTTTCTGTTTTTGCCTGGCTTAAAGTGGGCGTATTTTTTACGGGTGACGAACTCACCGAGCCCGGTCAAGCCCTGGCACCCGGCGCGATCTACAACAGCAACCGTTACGCGATCAATGGCTTGCTCAAGCAACTTGGTTGCGCCATCACCGATTACGGCATCGTCAGAGATTCAGCAAAAAGCACGCGCGATGCACTTCAACGAGCGGCCGCTGAAAATGACGTCATCATCACCTGTGGTGGCGTCTCGGTCGGCGAGGAAGACCACGTCAAGGGCGCTGTACAAGCGCTTGGCACACTCGATCTTTGGCAGATCTCGATGAAGCCCGGAAAGCCTTTGGCGTACGGCAAGGTCAGCGAAACGGATTTTATTGGGCTCCCTGGAAATCCAGTCAGCGCGTTTGTCACATTTTTGCTGATGGCCAGACCTTTTTTACTCAAACGCATGGGCGCACAAGAGGCACCGCTACGTTACTTAGCCGCAACTGCCGACTTTAACTGGCCGCGCCCCGACAAGCGTCGTGAGTTTTTGCGC
>JBAXLV010000193.1:0-5407 GCA_037134635.1 Alcaligenaceae bacterium | reverse complement strand
GTAGCCCAAGTACAACCATTTTAGATTCAACTGACGACACTGTTGAATTTGCCAAAGGATACTGTAGGTGCCCAGACTACCTGCCAGTGTTGGGTCGTAGAAGGTGTAGACCGACGAAAGACCCTGCTCAAGCACATCGATAATTGAAACCATACACAAATGGCCGTCTTCATCACGAAACTCGACGAGTCGAGTGTTCACCCGGCTCGCTAATAAAAACTGACCATACTGCGCCTGATTGTCTTCGTCCATGCCGCCACCCGAATGGCGGGCTGCTTGGTAGCTGGTATACAGCGTGTAATGCTCTTGAGACCATGCCAGCTTAGCGACGAGAGGGCGCAGATTTTGATGGCGTTTGAAGATGCGTTTTTGTGTGCGTGTGGCCTCGAATGCTTCGGTATCGACCCGTACAGGAATGCACGAGCGACAATCGTCGCAGTGCGGTCGATACGTAAACAAACCGCTACGTCGAAAACCTTCGTCGACCAATTGCGAGTAAGTGTCAGCATTGATGAGATGCCCCGGCGCTGCGACTTGCGAGCGTGCCTGTCGACCGGGCAGATAGCTGCACGGGTAGGGCGCTGTGGCGTAAAACTGCAGCGCGGCGAAAGGTAGCTCTTTAACTTGGCTCATATCGTAGGTCTAGAGAACAGCTTCGAGGTAGGTATGCGCACGTAAACCATCGCACACCTCACAAGAATAGTACAGAACTTATCTGCTGGCACGAACCTGGGGATGCAAAACGCCTTCGCGATCGAGCCAACCACTTGCCCAGGCGATATCCGGCTCAGCGGTGTAGCGCTGCACATGTGCAAGAAACTGCTCGCGCGGCACAGCGCTTGCTCCCATGCTCGCTAAATGAGAGGTTTGCATTTGGCAGTCAATCCAAGCCACTTGCTGACGCTTTAAGAACCAGACTAAATGCGCCAAGGCAATCTTCGATGCGTCGGTGCTGTGGCTAAACATCGATTCGCCAAAAAACATTTTTCCAATACTGACGCCGTATAAGCCGCCGACGAGCTCGTTGTTGATCCAAGTTTCGATACTGTGCACTTGTCCCACAAGGTGCCAGGCCTGATAGGCGAGTTGCATCTCTTCGGTGATCCAGGTGCCGGGCTGACCACCTTGAGCGGGTCGAGCACAGCCGCGCAGCACCGCTGCAAAGGCCGTATCAACCTTGACGACTACGTCAAAGTTTCCCGCTTGTTGTGCTTTGGCAATTTGACGCAAACGCTTGGTTAAAGAGTGCGACAAATGAAGCGCATCACATTTGAGAACCATGCGCGGATCGGGTGACCACCACAGGGGCGGTTCGTCTTGCGAAAACCAAGGAAAAATACCCTGCGTATAGGCGGAACGTAAACGAGGGATGGATAGATCTGCGCCTGCTGCCAGTAATCCTGCGGGTTCGGCGAGTGCTTGCGCAACTTCTGGAAAGGGCGAGTCAGTCTCAAGCCAAGTCAGCTGCAAAGAGGCCATGACAGATTAAGGCCCTTAGCGTTTGATCGGACTGAGCGAGTAGTGATGTGTCTCGAAATGGCCAGTTTCGCGCTCGCGCAGATAATGTTTAAGCGTCGTTGAAACAGACTTGAAGGCCAGGTTATCCCACGGGATTTCATCCAGGCCATACCAGCGGGCTTCGAGCGTTTCAGGGCCCGGGTCAAGCTCTGGACCTAAGGCCTCGGCCAGGAAATAGACATGTACTTGATCGACATGTGCAATGTTGATCACGGTATAAAGCTGGCCCAGCTGGATGCGGACACCGGCTTCTTCTTGGGTTTCGCGCTCGGCGCCTTCGTTCATTGACTCGCCAAGTTCCATAAACCCCGCGGGTAAGGTCCAGGTATTTGCGCGCGGTTCGATCGCGCGCAGACATAATAGAATTTTGTCATTCAAAATCGGTAAGGTACCCACGACCAGACGGGGATTTTGATAGTGCACAGCACCGCATTGTTCGCACAGATCGCGCTCGCGATTATCACCCTCGAGGAGTTTGCGAACATTGAGAGTGCCGCATTGACTGCAAAATTTTTGCTGTCGCGGTGCTGGAAAGTAAAATTCAATTGGGTGGCTCATAGGCCATCATTTTAAAGCGAAAGGTGCAGATTAGGTGACTGCAGGAGCTGGATTTGCAATGAAATTTAGCGTGAGAGGCAGATCTTTTTGCTTAACGGCGTGCAGTAAAGCGGGCTGCCTCAGGGCAAGAAAGCGTTGAGTTGGATCAAAAAAGCTCAAGCCCCTGTCAGACAACTGGTCAAGTCCGAACTCCTCTAATACGGCCAGTAAGCTGGCTGAGTTAGCTGTAAAAAGCTGTTCGGCCAGGATGCTCAGGTCACGGTCATCGATGCGGGCCGCGCCCAGGTTTGTTTGCGCGTAGAGCTGCCCAGCGTCATCAACCCACCATTGATTGACCTGCGTGATCATGAGCCCGTTATGGGTGATCAGGGTTCCGAGCGCTGGATCTACACGTGCGATAAACGGGCTTGCATCCAGGCGGACATAGACACGCTGTGGTCCATTTTGAAAAAACCAGGCCCCCGCAGGTTCGGCTGCATAGTTTCGACCGATGAACGTGAGGATTTGTTGGTTACTGATGCCGACGCCCGCGCCACCTTGCTTTGCGTCGCCCAGTGGGTGCAGGCGCCATTCTCCGCGCGCTGATAATGAGAGCCAACCATACGCCGCAGGCACATCAGGCCAGCGGATTTGCGCATCAAGTACGGTTTGATCCATGAGGCGTTTTTATCCAGAACCACAACAGGCTACACCACTGTAAAGCCGCTAAGCAAAATAACGCATGGGTGAGGGCTTGGGTGCGATCGTAGCCCTGTGCGACAAACAAATCAGTGATTACACCAAGGCCCCATTGCACAATGAAGGTGCCCGCAAAAATCATGAGATTCAGTGTGGTGAGGACGCGACCCGCGACCTGGCTTGGAAACTCTAAGGCGGTTTGTGTTTGTAATAAAAACATCGCAGGTACAGCGAGTGCGATCATTGGCCAAAGTATCCAAGAGGCTTGCGCTTGCCACAGGGGCAGAGCGGTGAAGCACAGGGCCAACCAAAGCAAGGCCGCCGCCGACTGCTTGAACAACGAGGCCCCGAGTTTGACCAGCCAGGGACTTAGGATGCCCATCACGAGATACGAGGCCAAAATCGTTGCGTTCAGGTAAAGCAGAATTTGGCTCGCTTGTTCGGCTGTCATCCCAAGCGCCTGTGTTAACCAGGGGCCTACCCACAGAGTTTGGAGCGCCACGAACCCACCAATAATGAGAATTGACGGCGGAATCGCACGCTGCATGGTGGGGTGCAGGCATAAAGCAATAAAGCTGGTCGAATCTTCGGAGGCCGTGTTTTGCGTGGTCGTTTGTCGATCGTAATCGCCGGTTAGCAAAAACACGAGTAAGGCCGAGATCAGCAGTAGAAGAGTCGCCAGACTAAAGACATGACGCCAACCAAGTGCCTCTGCCAGTAAAAGCGCGGGCTGCGCTGCAACCAGTGCGCCTCCAGTGCCAGCCACCAACATGCACATCACCAGTCGTGCTTGCTGGTCAGCGCGATAGCAGCGCCTGAAATACGAGTAAGAGGCCATCAGACAGGCTGACACACCGATGCCGATTAAAATCCGGCCCAAGAAGAGCACCCACAGAGATTGCCCCACCGCAATCAAGAGCGAACCGAGCGCCGCAACCAATAAAAGTGCCGATTCGGTGCGACGGGCGCCATAGCGGTCAAGCCAGATTCCAACTGGGATTTGCATGATCCCGAAGGCTAAAAAGTAGGCCGATGAGAACCAGCCAAGTGCACTATTTGAAAGATTTAAGTCGCTGGCCAGCAAGGGCGCGATTGCGGCGTTGACTGCGCGCAGTGCGTAAGAAAGGAAGTAGCCTGAGGCAAAGGCTAAAAAGATTCGAATGCCCAGAATGCCAGTGAGCGCAGCGGGAGATGATTCTTGGGATGTTGGGGTCGCTGTAGTTGTCATATTTTTAGAGTCGACAGGGCGTACAGCTTACTGGAGGCGCAACCCGGAATCGAACCGAGCTTGACGGATTTGCAATCCGCTACATAACCACTCTGCCATTGCGCCATAAATGCTAATCGTACCGGAGCGCGATCATACTACAAAAGGGGGCTTTTGCTTTATTTGCGCTCACACCACTATACTCAATGCATAACACACAATTATTACGGCCCTGTTGCGCTTTGGATACCGCAGCTTGCGCGTCGATTATCAACAAAATCGAGACAAAGATGAAAACAGTGAACAAACGTAGGGCGCTTTTGCAAGCAGGTATCGGATCCTTGGGGCTCACGAGCTTGCCAATTTGGGCGCAAGCTGACTGGCCCTCGAGGGCCATCGTGGTGATCGTGCCGTTTCCAGCGGGTGGTGGAACCGACGCTTTCGCACGTCCGATTTCGGCCGTGATGTCTAAATCAACAGGTAAGCAGTTGGTGATTGATAGTCGGGGCGGGGCGGGCGGCAACTTAGGTGCCACGCTGGCTTCGCGTGCTGCGCCGGATGGCTACAACTGGTTTATGGGCGCGGTGCATCATGCGATCGCACCTTCGATGTACCCAAATCTTGAATACAACCTTGAAAAAGACTTTATCCCGATCGCGATGGTGGCGCGCGTGCCCCAGGTGATTGTTGTCAACCCCAAAAAAGTGCCCGGTGATTTCAAGGCTTTTCTTGAAATGGTCAAAGCAAACCCTGGCAAGCTGAACTACGGCTCTGCTGGCAGTGGTACCTCGCATCACTTGGCAGGTGAGCTATTCAAGATTCAATCCAAAACCGACATCACCCACATCCCCTACAAAGGTGCAGGTCCGGCTTTACAGGGGTTGCTTGCAGGTGATGTTGACATTATGTTTGATGGGCTAGGTTCCTCCGCGCAGCATATTAAGGCGGGACGTCTGAACGCATTAATGGTTGCAGGTAATGCGCGTAACCCTGCGATCCCTGATGTTCCGTCCGCCGCCGAGCTTGGTTTTCCTGAGTACAACGTCACCACTTGGTACGGCATTTGGGCGCCTAAAGGTACACCCCCTGAGGCGCAGGCGCGGATGCTTGCCGAACTTAAAAAGCTTCCGCAAGACGCGTTGATCAAAGACGGTTGGGCGGCGAATGGCGCAGAGTTTCCGGATCTGACAGGCGCGCAGTTTGGTGCATTCGTTAATGGCGAAATTAAGCGTTGGGCCGAGGTCGTAAAGGTGTCAGGCGCCAAGCTCGACTAATCGTTGATTGACTGGGCCGACTGACGTTGTGATCCGAGCAATAAAAAAGACCTCAAGCTGAGGTCTTTTTTGCTATGGCGCGTATGCGCTTGAATCGTATGCGGACACCAAATAAATTTTGGAGCGGGAGAAGAGTCTCGAACTCTCGACCTCAACCTTGGCAAGGTTGCGC
>JBAXLV010000192.1:0-5409 GCA_037134635.1 Alcaligenaceae bacterium | reverse complement strand
GTAGGGCGATCAGTTGCCACGTCGGTTTGTTCGCGTTCTGGGCGATTGCGCCGACTGGGCTTTTGAACCTTTTTGCCGGCAGCGGCTAATTTCTTAGGCGTATGTGGTTCGTTAGGCTTACGTTTGGCTGGTGTTGCAGGTTCAGCCGGCGGTTTCAGGTAGGTGCCCTTTGAGCCAAAGCGATACAGGATCAACATTTTGCCCAAATGGTGCACCGCGGCGCACGAGAGGGTGTCGCAAATCGTTGCAAGCATGGCATCGCGCTCGTCGCGGTCAGCACTGGCCCTAACCTTAATCAGCTCGTGAGCAGACAGGTTTAGGTCGATTTCTTTCAAGACTGCCTCGGTCAGCCCGTTGTCGCCAATCATTACAACTGGGCGCAGGGGGTGAGCAGCAGCGCGAAGCGAACTACGCTCGCGGGGGGTAAGTTCCATAATAGTCATAAGGTAGATTGTACGGGAATGGCCAAGAACAAATTTTCGAAAGAGTGGGTCATGCAGCACATTAATGACCCTTTCGTCAAAATGGCGACTCAAAAAGGCTATCGGGCCCGGGCGGCGTTCAAGCTGACCGAGATCCTTGATGCTGAAAAACTCATGCGTCGGGGCGATGTCATCGTCGACTTGGGCTCCACGCCGGGCAGCTGGTCCCAGGTGGCGCGTGAGCGTCTGGTGGGTAAGGGCGGGGTGATAGACGGGCGGATTGTGGCCTTGGACCTGCTGCCCATGGAGCCAATCGCGGGTGTTGAGTTCATTTTGGGTGATTTCAGCGAAGATTCGGTGCTCGAAGTGCTCAATCAGACCCTCGAGGGCACCAAGGTAGACTTGGTGATGTCCGATATGGCCCCGAATTTATCGGGAGTTGGTTTGGCCGATGCTGCCAGAATTCAACAAGTCATCGACTTAGCCCTTGAATTTTCGCTAATGCACCTCAAAACAGATGGTGCATTAATTGTTAAAGCGTTTCATGGCAGTGGTTTTTCCCAAACAGTCGAAAGCTTCAAAAGGCATTTCAAACGGGTGGTTGAACGCAAGCCGAAAGCCTCACGAGATCGATCTTCTGAAACTTTCTTAATTGCCAAGGGTCGTAAGGGTTAAGTCCTTGTTTTGATGGCCCCTCGGTTCAGTAAGGGATTAACGCGAGTGGGCTTTTTTAACAGGTAGAATGCTATTTTGCCTCGTTGCAACGTTTCCTTTTGGCCAAGGTGCGTAGCGCGTCAAATTGACAAGCTGGAGATCGGCCTTGAACAACTCTTTTTCGAAAGTCGCGGTTTGGATGGTGATTGGCCTGGTGCTGTTCACTGTTTTTAAACAGTTCGACACCCGCGCACCTGTACAAGACACCGTGAGCTACACCCAATTCATGGACGATGCCAAGTCTGGCAAAGTTCGTCGTGTCGATGTCCAAAACGATGTGATCCATGTCACGCCGGATTCGGGTCGTCCCTATACCTTGACTTCGCCAGGCGATCTCTGGATGGTGTCTGATCTACTTAAAGCCGGCGTCTCCGTGTCGGGCAAGCCGCGCGAAGAGCCTTCATTGCTCATGAGTATCTTCGTGTCATGGTTTCCGATGCTGCTCTTGATTGGCGTCTGGGTGTTCTTTATGCGCCAGATGCAGGGTGGCGGCAAAGGTGGTGCATTCAGTTTTGGTAAATCGCGTGCGCGCTTGCTTGATGAAGGCACCAACGCCATTACGTTTGCCGACGTCGCCGGTTGCGATGAAGCAAAAGATGACGTGCAAGAAATTGTTGATTTTTTACGCGACCCTTCAAAATTTCAAAAGCTTGGTGGTCGTATCCCACGCGGTGTCTTGATGGTGGGTTCGCCCGGTACCGGCAAAACATTGCTGGCAAAGGCGATTGCTGGCGAAGCCAAGGTTCCTTTTTTTAGTATCTCTGGTTCTGACTTCGTTGAGATGTTTGTCGGCGTCGGTGCTGCACGTGTGCGTGATATGTTTGAAAACGCAAAAAAACACTCGCCTTGCATTATCTTCATCGATGAGATCGATGCGGTGGGTCGTCAGCGGGGTGCGGGCTTGGGTGGTGGCAATGACGAGCGTGAACAAACCCTGAACCAGATGCTGGTTGAGATGGATGGCTTTGAGTCGGGCGTGGGTGTGATCGTCATTGCGGCTACAAACCGGCCTGACGTACTCGATCCTGCGCTCTTGCGTCCAGGTCGTTTCGATCGGCAGGTTGTTGTCCCCTTGCCAGATATTCGCGGCCGTGAGCAGATTCTGAAAGTGCATATGCGCAAAGTGCCGCTTGCACAGAACGTTGATGCCCATACGTTGGCGCGTGGTTGCCCCGGTTTCTCTGGCGCAGATCTGGCTAACCTCGTCAACGAATCGGCATTGTTTGCCGCACGTCGTAATGGCCGCACCGTTGATATGTCTGATTTTGAAAAAGCAAAAGACAAAATCATTATGGGCGCTGAACGTCGCTCAATTGTGATGCCCGAAGAAGAGCGCCGTAACACTGCTTATCATGAATCCGGTCACGCGATTGTTGCGCGCATGTTGCCTAAGACGGATCCGGTGCACAAGGTCACAATCATCCCGCGTGGCCGTGCCTTAGGGGTTACGATGCAGTTGCCTGAGGGTGATCGCTACAGCATGGATAAAGAACGCCTGCTATCGACCATTGCTGTGTTGTTCGGCGGTCGTATCGCTGAAGAGCTTTTCATGAATCAAATGACCACAGGTGCGTCAAATGATTTCGAGCGCGCCACAGCGATTGCTCGCGATATGGTCACGCGCTATGGCATGACTGACGAACTCGGTCCAGTCGTGTATGCCGAAAACGAAGGTGAGGTTTTCTTGGGTCGTAGCGTCACTAAGACGACGCACATGTCAGAAGCGACGATGCAGACGGTTGATAAAGAAATCCGCAGAATTATTGACGAGCAATACGCACGTGCTCGTACAATTCTTGAAGCAAGCCGCGAGAAAGTCGAGATCATGACTAAGGCCTTGCTTGAGTGGGAAACAATCGACGCTGATCAAATCGGCGATATCATCGAGGGTCGCCCACCGCGTGCTCCCAAGGTGCCTCAGCCACCTGCTGATTCATCAGACACCCCACCAACGGGCGCCGCGCCTACAAACGACCCTGCCGCAGTGGTTTAAGGCGGCAGCGCAGATCTCAATGTCAGATCATTGGTTATGCGGGCGTTTTGAGTTATCACTCAAACGCCCGATTTTAATGGGTATTGTCAACGTGACGCCCGATTCGTTTTCAGACGGAGGGCAGCACGCGCGTTCAGAGCTTGCCATTGCGCATGCGCGTCAACTCATCGATCAGGGTGCGCAGATTATCGATATCGGCGGAGAATCCACCCGCCCCGGGGCACTGCCCGTGTCGGTTCAAGAAGAGCTCGCGCGCATCATGCCAGTCGTCGTCGCGCTGCGCGATAGTGGCGCTGCGATCTCGGTCGATACCTGCAAGCCAGAGGTGATGCAGGCTGCGTTGGATGCGGGTGCAGACATGATCAATGATGTGACCGCAATGCGCCTGCCTGCGTCGCGTGCTGTTGTCGCGGCCCATCCGCGTTGCGGGGTGTGCTTGATGCACATGCAGGGTGAGCCCCGTACGATGCAACGCAATCCTCATTACAATGACGTGGTGCACGAGGTCAGTGCAAATTTGGTTGAACAGGCGCTTTTGCTTGAAAAATTAGGGGTTCATCGCTCTCGCATCAGCCTGGATCCTGGTCTCGGTTTTGGTAAGACGGTTGAACAAAACTATCTGTTGTTGCGGGGTTTGGCTAAGTTGGTGCAAACCGGTTATCCGATTGTCGTGGGCGCTTCGCGCAAATCGATGATTGGTGTCGTGACGGGTAAGTCGGTTGATCAGCGGCTGGGTGGCAGCATCGCGGCGGCCTTGGCCGGTGTGGCGCGTGGTGCAGCGATATTACGCGTGCATGATGTTGATGCGACTCACGATGCTTTAAAAGTTTGGCAGTCAGTATTGGCTGCAGGAGAATCAGCATGACAAAAAGAAAATATTTTGGCACCGATGGCGTGCGCGGCCAAGTGGGTGGCGAAGTCATCAATGCTGAGTTTGCACTCAGACTTGGCTATGCTGCTGGCAAAGTTCTGGCCAAAGAGCATTCGGCTCGGCGCGGTCGCCCGACCGTTTTAATTGGCAAAGACACCAGAATTAGTGGTTACATGCTCGAGTCCGCACTCGAGGCCGGCTTCGCCTCTGCAGGCATTGAAGTCTTGTTGGCGGGTCCGTTGCCCACGCCAGCGGTGGCTTACCTGACGCGCACGTGGCGCTTGGTCGCCGGCATTGTCATCAGCGCCTCGCATAACCCTTATTACGATAACGGCATTAAGTTCTTTTCATCTAAAGGCATGAAGTTGCCCGATGAGACCGAAGCGGCGATTGAGGCCGCACTCGATGAGCCCATGCAGTGTGTGAGCTCTGAAAAGCTGGGTCGTGCGCGTCGGATTGACGATGCGCCTGGGCGCTACATCGAATTTTGTAAAAGTACCTATCCATCAGATTTGGATTTGGGTGGTTTAAAGCTCGTCGTCGATGCTGCCAATGGTGCGGCTTATCACATCGCTCCACATGTGTTTCGTGAATTGGGCGCAGAGGTAACCGCGATCGGCGTGTCGCCTGATGGTTTTAATATTAATAAAGATGTGGGGGCGTTGCATCCTGAAAGTCTAGCCGCCGAAGTGCGTGCGCGTGGTGCCGATTTAGGTATTGCACTCGATGGTGATGCAGATCGGGTACAGATGGTTGATGCGTCAGGGCGCGT
Source organism: Alcaligenaceae bacterium (assembly GCA_037134635.1). GTDB lineage: Bacteria > Pseudomonadota > Gammaproteobacteria > Burkholderiales > Burkholderiaceae_B > Zwartia. Next base: position 637 of record JBAXLV010000192.1, on the reverse strand, counting down.
GTATAACGGCGACGAACTGCTGTACGCCGTGATTCGTGAGCGCTTGACGCGTGGCCCGGTTGCAGGTGTGGTGGGTACGCTGATGACCAACTTCGGATTTGAGCGTCAGCTGAAAGCGATGGGTATTGCCTTCGAGCGGGCTCAAGTGGGTGATCGCTATGTGCTTGAGCAATTACGCAATCGTGGCTGGTTGTATGGCGGTGAAAGTTCTGGCCATTTGCTGTGCCTAGATGCTCATACAACAGGCGATGGGATTGTGGCCGCACTGCAAGTGTTAGCGGCCTTGCAACGCAGTGGAGAAACCTTGGCGCAGTGGGTATCGGCGCTGCGTTTGTATCCTCAAAAAATGATCAACGTTGCACTCAAGCCTGGTACCGACTGGGCGAATCACGCGGGCTTGAAAGCCGCCGAACAACAAGCGCAAGCTTTGTTAGGAGAGCGCGGTCGCGTCTTGATCAGAGCCTCGGGCACTGAACCGAAGCTTCGACTCATGGTTGAAGCGGACGATGACGCTTTGGCGACACAGTGCGTCGATCTGCTGGCGGCCGTCGATTTAATGAACTAAAAGTAAAAAAACTTTCATCTTTTTGTCACTGCTGTGCAATATGGGTTCGTCACACTGAGAATCATCTCAGGA
>JBAXLV010000191.1:0-5426 GCA_037134635.1 Alcaligenaceae bacterium | reverse complement strand
ACCGAGACACCTTCGATCAATTGAAGGTTTTGAAACGTTCGGGCCAGACCTAGCTTTGCCCGATCAGCAATATCTAAAGCTGAAAGATCTTGATCCCCAAGATGGATTGAGCCTTCATCTGCGCGATAAATGCCTGCGATCATATTAATGATGGTTGATTTGCCCGCGCCATTTGGGCCGATCAAACCATGGATTGTATTGGGCTTGACGTCAATCGAGACCTGATCAACAGCTTTCAGGCCGCTGTAGCTTTTGCTAATACCCTGAATGCTGAGCGAGGTATGGCTGTGTTGTTGTTTGGGTAGAGCCGTCGCGTCGCCTTTCTGTACGGCGTCAGATAGCGCCTGCGTGTTTTGAGATGGCTCACCTTGCGTATCGTGTTGACGCCCGCCCTTTAAACGTTGTGTCAAACTGGCCAGAATGCCTGCAGCACCTTTTGGAAAGGCGAGCAGTACGATCAGCAAAATACCACCATAGATGAGCAAGCCATATTTATCAATGCCCGCAATCACTTCAACGATGGCCAACAAAATCAAAGTGCCCAGTAATGGCCCGGTCTTGGTGCCCAGACCGCCAACAACCGTGGCAATCAATAGCGCGATACTTAAGCGTACTGAAAAAGCATCGCTGCCGACATACCCAGATTGGTGGGCGAAGAATGCACCACCTAAGCCGGCAAGCGCCGCCGCAAACGCAAAAATGGCGGCCTTCCATAAACTGACTTCGACGCCAACAGAGGCGGCAAAGACCTCGGATTCACGAATAGCGCGCAGGTTACGACCGAGGCGACTTTGATTGATAAAGTCGGCCAGCACTTGCACCACAATCAAACTGGCGCCCGTCACATAAAAGAATACGGTTGAGGACATTTTTGGAAAGCCAAGATCGAGGTTAGGCACCCCCGATAGGCCCATTGCGCCGCCCGTTAAGCTGATCCAGCGTTGACCCACAATATCAAGAATGTAGCCAACCGCAAGTGTGGTCATCGCCAGATAGAGACCACGTGTGCGCAGGGCAAATACCCCGACCAGACCACCGCCAATAGCCGCGATCACAATGCCAAATAGGATCGAGAGCGGAACGGGCCAACCTAGCTTGAGGGAGGTTAACGCCGACCCATACGCCCCTAATGCATAAAAGCCAGCCTGGCCAATAGACATCTGACCAGAGAGCCCGAGCAGCAGGTTTAGGCCTGTGACAGCAATCGCAGTGTAGAAAAATGTTTGCGCCAAAAAGAGATAGAAGCCATTGATGGGTAGCCACGGTAATAACAAGAATATGACGATCGCAACGGTATAGGGCAAGCGACTTGAGGGTTGTTGCGCAGTGCTCGCGCGCAGAGTGTTATCTGACATCTGCGCTCCTCTCTGAAAACAGGCCTGAAGGTTTAATCGCAATAATGATCAAAGCTGCGAGCAATGGATATAAATCCCCAAAACCAGAATCGACGTAATTTGAAATCGATTCAAATACGCCGAACAAAATCCCGCCAATCAAAATACCCACGGGATTCGCGAAACCTCCAATCGCCGCCACGATCAAGGCCTTAATGGTCAGCACGAGGCCCATTTGAGGGTTGATGGTGACGATCGGGCCGATCAGCACGCCAGCCACTGCAGCGAGTATCGAGGCGATGACAAACACACCAACTTTGACGCGATTGGTATGAATGCCTAATAACATTGCAGCCTCTGGATTAAAGGCGACCGCCTGAATTGCTTTGCCCCAGCGTGAGTGAAACATGAAGCCATAAAAGAGACCGACGATTAATACGGCGGCCACGATGACTAAAATTTCTTCTAAGAATAAACCGGCACCCAGGACCTGTACGACCTCATCTCGCTTTGAGCTAAACAGCGGAGCTGAATATTGTGAGGTTTTACCAAAGCCAAGTTCAATGACGTTTTGTAAGATCAAGGCGACACCCGCAGTCGTGAGCATCCACGAATAGGCGCCAATCAACGTGTCTTTTTTGCGATCAAGCGGTCTGATCGCGACTCGGTCTAACAGCCACCCCATCACAGCAAGGATCACAAGCACGGCCACGACTGCTAAGGCCAGAGGTAGGCCTAACTTGCGAAATAGCAAGAGCAAAAATGCGCCGACCATTAGAAAGTCGCCTTGCCCGAAGTTCACACGATGGGTCGTGAGATGCGTGATGTAGAGACCCAGCGCGACGAGGACGTAAATCGCCCCCATCGCCAGGCCGCCCGACAGCACCTGGATAAGGTTGCCAAGTTCCATCTTAGTACTGCAAGCGTGTCACAGTGCCGTTTTTCCAGACGCCTAAGAAAACGTTTTCATAATCTAGGCATTCGTGATCGGTCGCACTAAAGGGCTTAGCGGGTGTTGCTGAAACCGCTTCAATGCCCGAGATCCCTTCGATTGCGTTACGAATGGCTTCGGGGTCAGATTTGCCGGCTTGATCAACGGCTTTGAACACGATTTGAGCGGCGTCATATCCCAATGAAGCGACAACAGGCCAGCGGTATTCTTTACCGTATTCTTTTTGCATCCGGTCATCAAAGCTCTTGGCGCGCGGTGTGTTGACATCAAGTGCCTGGCCCATGACAGTTCCTTCGATGGCGTCTTTGCCTACAATTTCAAGCACCTTTAAAGACGACAAGCCCCAGTTACCCGCGACAACAGGTTTGTAATTGATGCGCGGCATTGGACGGAAAGGTAACTCAAACGACTCATGAAAGTTCAAGACCAATTCAGCTTTTGCATCGCGCAGCTTGACCATTTGTGGAGTCAGATCATTTACCCCCGGTGCGGCGGCTTCGATTGCGACCAAGTCGATACCGCGCTTTTTAAGACCTTCTTGGATCTCTTTAGCTGCGAAGTTGCCATAGCCGGTTGTGGAGTGCACTAAACCAATTCGCTTGAAAGTTTTGGCACCCCAATCAAGCATTTGGTCGATTTGAAACTTTTCGACCATCGAGCAGCGAAAAATATAGCTTGGTTTTTCGTTAATGAATTGGCTGGTGATATTGGTAGCGATGCCTGGGCCCGCCATCAGCGGGATACCTGCTTTTTGTAGGACGGGGGCCATAGCCAGTACGTTGCCGCTGCTGACAGTACCGATGACGACTGGAACCTTGTCATTTTGAATCAGACGTTGAGCTAATGACACTGCACGCTGTGGATTGGCCTCATCATCATAGACGACGAGTTCTATTTTTGTTTTACCGCCCGCTGTTTGATAATCTTTGAGTGCAAGTTTGATGCCTTGAAGGTACGACTCGCCAAAATCAACAATCGCGGGTGGGCCACTTAAGCCTTGAATCACGCCAACTTTTACCTGCGCAATTGAGGGCGCTGCACAAATCATAAAGGCCGTGGCCAGCACGGCTTGCCAGATGTTACGTTTGAATGGACGATTCATTTGTGTCTCCAAGTTTAGGTATTATTTTTGAGGAAGCCGGATATTTAACCGAAACTCTACTCGGTTTTGCGCTTAATCAGTATCCCTAATTACCCTTAAAATTTGCGTCGCGACGCTCTTTAAATGAAGTCACACCTTCTTCTAAGTCGGCAGTAAACGCAACGTCTCTGAACGAGCGTGACTCCCATTTCAACGCCTCATCCATATGCATGCCCATTGAACGACGCACCACCTCTTTGGCAAAGCGGTGCGACAAGGGTGCGCGCGTGGCCAGCATCGTTGCGTAATCCAAGCTTTTTTGTAAGAGCGTAGCTTGTGGATAAATACGATTGACCAAACCAATACGATAGGCGTGCTCGGCATCAACGCGTTCACCCGATAGAATAATTTCCATTGCATGACCCATCCCAACAATCTGCGGCAAACGAATCAAGCCGCCATCGCAGGCGTGAAAACCCCACTTGGCATCTTGCAAGGCAAACTCTGCGTTCGGTGAGCAAAAGCGCAGATCGCAGGCGAGCGACAATTCAAAGCCGCCTGAAATCGCAAAGCCATTGACGGCTGCAACGATTGGTTTATCAATATCCAGATTGCGAGTGATGCCACCAAAGCCAGGGCCATTTGTATATTTTTTTCGAAATTCTTGTGCTGGGGCGCGCGCAAAGTCGATGGTGTAATTTTTTAAGTCCGCACCTGCACAAAAGGCTTTGTCACCGGCCCCGGTAATAACGGCAGCGCGTGCCGAGTCATCATTGTCAAACTCGTGCCATACAGCGACCAACTCGTCATTCGCCGCAAAATTTAACGAATTCATTTTGTCAGCGCGATTGATTGTGATCAGTCGTACTGCACCATACTTTTCATAGGAAATATCAGACATTCTTTTGCACTCTGAAGGTTGGTGTGACAGGGCTTGTTGGCTCGGTCACGGTGGTGGGTATAGCGACAACACGATCACCAAGCTGATCGCCGTCTTCAGGTAAAAAGCGACCGGTGACACGAAAGCCGTTATCCAGATCAAAGACACCGACGTGATACATGCCATCGGCCTTGAAGCGCAAGGGTGGTTTTCGTACGGTGGTCCAACTCACTAGCTTGCCTACGCCCGCAATTTGTACCGGATCCATCTCGCTGGCCAAGCATTTCGCACAGGTGTTGATGCAAGCCGCATCCAGAGTGCCGCACTTGGCGCATTGATGAAACGTCAGCATTTCTGGTTTGGATAGCGTTGAGTTCGCCATGATTAATCGCGCCCCAAAATGTTAACGGTGCAGGCCACACCTGTGCCACCCAAGTTGTGCGTCATGCCAATTCGCGCGTTCGCCACTTGATTGGTGTGTTCGCCACGCAACTGTTTGACCACTTCGTAGATTTGACCGATACCCGTTGCGCCCACAGGGTGCCCTTTGGCAAGCAGACCACCGCTTGGATTAATGGCGACATCACCGTGCATCCCTGTACGACCTTCGGCAGCCCATTTTCCACCCAGACCGCGCGGCACTAGACCTAAGTCTTCGCTATCGATAATCTCGGCGATTGAAAAACAATCATGCAACTCACAGACGTCAATATCTTTGGCTTTTAGACCAGATTGTTCATAAGCCTTTTGCGCAGCAGCGACGGTAGCTTCAAACGAACAGAGGTCTGGGTGATTCGCGATACGGGGTGAGCCACTGGTTTGGGCTGATGCCAGCACGCGAATTTTGTTTTGCCGCGCTTGACTGGATAGAAGAGGCTCGGCGCACAGTACGATCGCTGCGGCACCATCGCTTGCAGGGCAGCAGTCAAACATTTGCAAGGGATCGGCGATCATGGCTGAGGCACAAATTTGCTCTAAAGTTAAGGAGGCTCCCATTTGCGCCAAGGGATTTTTTAAGCCATTTGCTTTGTTTTTAATGACAACTGCTGCGATGTCTTCGCGCGTTGTTCCATATTGTTTGGCATGAATACGCCAAGCCATGCCAAACAGGCCAGGAAACGTTAGTCCGCTTGGACCATCGTTTTCGTTATCCATTGCGCAGTTCAAGGCCGAGGTGAC
>JBAXLV010000190.1:0-5430 GCA_037134635.1 Alcaligenaceae bacterium | reverse complement strand
CAGAAAAGGGTTGGGAAGGTCTGGCCAAAGTGCTCGATGCAATCTCACCAGCGGTCGATACTCGCGTGCCGCTCACGCCCTCTCAAATGGCCACTCGCATTGAGGGCTTAATTCGAGCCGACCGCCTACCCGAGGCGCTGGCTGAAGTAGAAAAACGCTTAACCGTTGAGGCAAGTCGTGGCACACCGGGCACCGATGTGCAGCTTATGTTTATGCAAGCGCGGTTGTTCACAGAAATGAACCGCTTAAGTGAAGCCGAAGCCACCTATCAGCGCATGACAATGCGGTTTCCAGAACTCCCCGAGCCCTGGAACAACCTCGCTGCTTTATATGTGCGTCGCGATGAACTCGAGCAAGCCCGTCGGGCGCTTGAACAAGCCATCATGATCAATCCAAAATATGCAGTGGCTCAGGCCAATTTAGGTGATGTTCAATTAAGCTTGGCATTGCGCGCCTATCAGCGCGCCGCCGCCGCAGGCGTACCCGGACTAAACCCCAAAATACGTAGTGTGAAGAACTTAATCGAGGCTCCCTTAAAATGACCGTTTTTTCAAAGGGGCTGCGCCTTTTGCGCAGTCTGATTCTCTTGAGCATTTTGCCGTTCATGTTTTGCAGTGCACATGCGGCCCCTCCCTCTACTTCTACCTCAACCTCTCAACAAGGCGTTACTTCAATGAGCACCAACCCACGTGTCAAAATGACCACCAGCCTAGGCGATATCGTTATTACGCTTGATGCAGTGAAAGCACCGAAAACGGTGGCCAACTTTTTGGCCTATGTCAAAGAAGGCTTCTACAACGGCACGATTTTTCATCGCGTGATCGATGGCTTTATGGTTCAGGGCGGTGGCTTTACCTCAGGCCTGAAACAAAAGCCCACAAAAGCCAACGTTGAAAACGAAGCCAATAACGGTTTAAAAAATAATAAGTACACCCTGGCCATGGCCCGCACCAACGAGCCACATTCTGCGACTGCCCAATTCTTTATTAACGTGGCCAACAACGACTTCTTGAACCATACCGCCCCCACCGCACAAGGCTGGGGCTACGCCGTCTTTGGCGAGGTCACTGAAGGCAAAGACGTCGTAGACAAAATGAAAGCCGTGGCGACAGCGAACAGTGGCTTTCATCAAAATGTGCCCACCACCGATTTAGTCATCATTGAGGCTGTCGTCCTTGAATAAGATTGCCCTGGCAGGTCCGGTATGGCTGGCTTCAGACGTCCATCTGGGGCAAAGCACAGTCCAGACCTCAGAAGCCTTTCGTGCTTTTTTGAAACTTGCTTCTAACGAAGCCGCTGGGCTTTTATTGCCAGGCGATATCTTTGACGCATGGATTGGTGATGATGTTGCCGTGGTGGCACCGCCCTGGCTTGCTCAGGACTTAATGGCCATCAAAGCGTGTGCCGCAAAGATTCCTGTCTGGCTCGGCCGGGGCAATCGCGATTTTTTGATGGGCGAGGCGCTGGCGTCTGGTCTCGGGGCGCGCCTCTTACCAGAACAGGTGCTAGTCACTATTGGTGCGCGCACAATGCTGTTAAGCCATGGTGACGAGTACTGCACTGACGACTTGCCCTACCAACAGTTTCGCGCCATGGTGCGCAACCCCACTTGGCAATCAGGATTTTTAGCACGCAGCATTCCAGAACGTCTGACCCTCGCCGCTCAGGCGCGCGGCGAAAGTATGGCCGCCAATCAAAATAAAAGCAGCGAAATCATGGACGTCAATGCCGACGCCGTGGCCGCTGCAATCCGTGACGCCAATGTGTCGCTGGTGGTTCATGGTCATACGCATCGCCCCGGTCGTAACGTGTTGTCGGTCGACGGCAATCGCTGCGAACGCTGGGTGCTACCGGACTGGGATTGCGACCATCTGGATGCCGGAGAAAACGCGCGAGGTGGCTGGATGGTCATTGACGACGATGGTCCGAGTCTGTTCGACTTAGATCGCGCCTAAACGAGCACACTTCACTGCAGTGTGCTGTCAAGCCCTTCTACTATTTTTTTCACCCGTACCTGCGCAATTCGGCGCCCTTCGATCTGTATCACTTCAAACTTGAACCGGGCGTGGGCACCCACAAATTCACACTGATCGCCCGCGACGGGTAATTGCCCAAAACGCTCGAGCAAATACCCAGCCAGCGTTGTGTAGTCTTGATCCTCGTCCACCAAGCCTTCAGTATCTAGCACCTGCTCTAGGTGATGCAAATCTGCCGCACCATCGACCCGCCACTGATCAATCCCGTCTGAAACAATATCAGGCGTTTCATCCTCATCGGGAAACTCACCAGCAATCGCTTCGAATACATCAATCGGCGTCACCAAGCCTTGGATGATGCCAAATTCATCCGCAACCAAGACCAACTGACCACGAGAGCGCTTTAACGTATCCATCAGTCGGATGATGCTGATCGTATCGTGCACGATGATAGGTTCACGAAGATTGGCTTTACGGATATTTCCGTGTGTTAACAAGTCAGCGATCATATCTTTTGCACGACCGATGCCCACGACATCATCAACCGAGGCGCGACACACCGGAAAAAAACTATGCGGTACCGAGGTGATCTGTTTTTGAATGTCTTGCGGGGTATCGTCAAGATTAATCCAAGAGATCTCGGTACGAGGGGTCATCACCGAATGAATCGAACGCTCGGCAAGTGTCAGTACCCCACTGACCATATTGCGCTCTTCGATACCAAACGTCAGCGTACTAGGCGCACCTTGCAACGAAGGCGCTGGCATCAGCGGTTCGTCGGGAAGGCGCTTGCCCAACATTCGCAAAACTGCCTCTGCAGTGCGTTCGCGCATCGGACGACCTGCCTCAAGTTTGATCCCGTTGTGTCGCGCCAACTGGTTTAAGAGTTCGATTAAGACGGAAAACCCGATCGCGGCGTAGAGATAACCTTTGGGCACTTTAAAACCAAACCCTTCGGCGACCAACGAAAAACCAATCATCAGCAAAAAGCCAAGGCACAAGACGACAACGGTTGGATGTGCATTCACGAAAGCGGTTAAAGGTTTTGACGCAATGAGCATCAGGCCCACAGCGATTACCACTGCTGCCATCATGACGGGCAAATGATCAACCATACCGATAGCGGTAATGACTGCATCAATTGAAAACACGGCATCAAGCACCACGATTTGAGTCACGATGACCCAAAAATCCGCATAGGTTCGTGCCTGTCCGAGCCCTTGACGCGTACCCTCAAGTCGTTCGTGAAGCTCAAGCGTGCCTTTGAGTAATAAAAAGAATCCGCCCGCCATTAAAATAAGATCGCGCCCAGACCATTGAAAACCGCCCAAACTTAACCACGGTGTTTTCAACTGAACAAGCCACGAAATCCCCATCAGCAAGCCAAGTCGCATAAAAAGGGCAAGTGATAAGCCAATAATACGCGCACGATCGCGCTCAGCCGGCGGCAATTTATCGGCGAGGATGGCAATAAAAATAAGATTGTCAATGCCCAGAACAATCTCGAGCACGACGAGGGTAAAAAGGCCGACCCAGATGGTTGGGTCAAGCAGCCACTCCATTGAGGGCTCCGAAAGTTACTGAGACTTAGATGGTAGCCGATAAACACCCGCATCGGCTGCCATCAAAACGTCATTTTAGTTTTACAAAACCGAGCATTTGCGTAAAAATTTTAGGCGTCGCCGCCAGGACGCTACCGGTTTCCATCCAGGTTTGCTCGCCTTCTAAATCAGAAACGAGCCCACCTGCTTCCAGCACCATCAAACTGGCAGCAGCCATGTCCCATTGCTTAAGTCCAATGCCACAAAACCCGTCAAGCCGACCCACTGCAACGTAGGCCATATCCAGCACGACTGAGCCGGTGCGACGCACACCCGCACACCCTCGCGCCATTTCAAGAAAACGCGGCGCTGATAAGTCATCGGGCCCAACCGAGCCTGGCCAGCGCGCACCCAATAATGCATCGTGAAACTTAGTTTGTGCGGTGACCCGAATGCGACGATCATTTAAGAAGGCCCCGCCCCCGCGACTAGCGGTGAACATCTCGTTGCGCGACGGATCAAAAATCACAGCGTGCATCACCTGCCCGCGCTGACGCAACGCAATTGAAATCGCGTAATTGGGAAAGCCGTGTATGAAATTGGTAGTGCCATCAATTGGATCAATCACCCACTCGTTTTCAGCGTGCTCGCCCGCTGGCGTATCGCCATGCTGGCCAGACTCTTCGCCCAGAAAGGCATGATCAGGGTAGGCCGTGCTCAGAAGACTGATAATCTCATCTTCGGCGAGACGATCGACTTCCGTGACATAATCGCGTGGCCCTTTACGGGCGACTTGAAGGCGATCAAGGTCGAGACTTGCGCGGTTAATAATGGTGCCGGCGCGCCGGGCCGCCTTAATGGCGGTATTGAGCATCGGATGCATAAAGGGTGCTTTTTTAATTAGGCTAAACAGGGATTTTAGATGACTCTGGATTTTTCTCGTGTTCGCTTCATCATGACCGAGCCCAGCCACCCCGGAAACGTCGGTTCGGCGGCCCGTGCCATCAAGACAATGGGGTTCGAAACGCTTGTACTGGTCGCACCAAAAATACCCAACATTACCCTTGAAGCTGAAGCCAGAGCGCTCGCAAGCGGCGCCTCCGATGTTCTTGAACGAACGCAAACCCTGGCAACCCTGAGCCAGGCACTTGAGCCCGCCACCTTATCGTTCGCCCTGACGGCACGTGCCCGCGATCTGGGCCCGCCAGTCTGCGACATCCGTCAAGCGGCCCAGATGGCGCGCGACCACCTGCGCGCGCACCCAGAGGGCTGTATTGCCTTCGTCGTGGGCACTGAACGCTCGGGCCTAACAAACGAGCAGGTCAGCCTCTGCCACCGCGCCTGCACCATCCCCGCCAACCCGTTGTATAGCTCGCTCAATGTCGCCCAGGCCATGCAATTAGGGGCTTTTGAGCTGCGCTACGCCCTGCTTGGTCTTGAAGCGGGACACACCCCTTCGCCCTTGAGTCGCGCCGCGATCATGGCGTTGGCGGCAGACCCCAATAAGGCCTTTGACATCAATGCCTTACCCGAGACCTCCAAGCCGCCCGGCAGCCGTCCCGCGAGCAGTCAATCCCTGGAAGCCTTGTTGGTGCACTGGCAGCAAGCGCTTGAAGCCGTCGAGTTTTTAAATCCGGCCCATCCCAAAAAACTCATGCCACGCATGCAACATTTTTTTAACCGTAATGCGCTCACGGTCGACGAAGTGGATATGTGGAGAGGGGTGTGCACCGCCATGATCGCCACAGCTCAGCGCACAAAACCAAGCACCCCGTCTGGTTAATTTCTGCCAGCAGTCATCTTTGGTCTACCATTACGCATCATGCTGAACAACATCCGCGAAGATATTGCCTGTATTCTCGAGCGCGACCCTGCCGCACGCAGCAAGCTCGACGACATCACCTGTTATCCAG
>JBAXLV010000189.1:0-5444 GCA_037134635.1 Alcaligenaceae bacterium | reverse complement strand
GAATTTGCGCAGATAAGGCGCTAAAAAAAGTGCGACTAGTACATAACCACCGGTCCAGCCCAAAATGTAAGCAAGTCCGTTATAGCCCGTCAGATAAAGCGTACCAGCCACGCCGATAAAAGAGGCAACCGACATCCAATCGGCGGCGGTCGCCATGCCGTTATAAATAGCGGGCACTTTACGTCCCGCAACATAATATTCAACAGGATCTGAGGTGCGGCACATGATGCCGATCGCAGCATAAAGCGCAACAGTCACCAGCAAAAAGGCATAGCCAATCCACTGCCGGGCAAGCCCCATGATTTCCAGCAGGGCTAGCAGCAACACTAAAAGGGAAAAGCCGAACGCATAGGCCGCATAGCCACGAAACAATTGCGCACTAAAGGCTTTTTGCGAGAGCGGATCTTGTTGCGACACTCAGTCGTCTTCTCGAATCAGGCGCCTAGCTGTCCGATCACGGCGTGCCATATGCCAGGCGTACACCCCAACGATCAATAAAAAAAACAAGGGTGCGCCAAAAGCAGCCATCCAGAACGAAAAGGGCCAACCGAAAATAAAATAATGACTCAATTCAACGGCGAAATAGGCCGGTGCAAAAGTGACTAGCCACCACGCACAGAGCAAAGCCACAATCAATAGCAAATTGTGGCGCCAGTAACGGACTCGCGGGGTTGTTTGAATCGTTCGCATGATCGCCTAGAATAAACAATTTGCTGCTTATAAGCGACAACGGCCAACACCGAAGTGCTAGCCGCTGTGCGATTTGTTTTTATTAGAGTCGTGCTTATTTTTGTTATGTAGCCGATGCTGCCAGCTTGCTCATGCAGAGCTTTGTCTCCTCACCTGCATGGCGAAGATTCTGCACCAGCACGAGTATCGTGACATTAGGGTATGCCCTAGATTAGGGCTATTCTGATGAACTGTTTCACTATATGGACACCTTTACACATTTCTGTGCAACGTCCTTTTACGGAGCCTCATGTTTAATCCCTCGCGCGACCAAGTACGAGAGTTTTTTATCAACACCTGGCGCAAGCACCGCAGCCACGAACTACTGAGTCCGCTCGAAGCCATGGCTCTGGGCTGGATCGAACAACATCCCGAATATCACGAAACGATTGAAAGCCCCGAAGCCATGACGCGAGAGTTCAACGTAGAAGAAGGCCGCAGCAACCCCTTTTTACATCTGTCTATGCATCTTGCAATCGCAGAGCAGCTGTCGATTGACCACCCGCGCGGAATCAAGCAAGCGTTTGACACGATGGCTTCTGGCTCGAGCGGTCACGACGCCGCGCACGAAATCATGGAATGCCTTGGACAGGTCGTCTGGGAGTCTCAGCGCCTGGGCACCCCTTTAGACAGCGATGCCTACATCGACCTCATTCGGCGACGCGCAAGTCGAGACTAAGCGCAGACGAAGTACGTGCTCACCGACATTCAAGTAATCGACGTAAAAAAACCGCCTCTCAAGCGGTTTTTTTACGTCGCTTGCGTCAAGCGCGAAACTTATTTACGTACCGCGAGCGGGCCAGGCTGCGCGGCCAGCCAGACAGACACGTTTTCGATATCTTGCTTTGACAATTGGACTGCAAATGCGCCCATGACGGCGTTTTTACGCACATTCGCAGAGGCAGGTGCACCTGACGCGCCACGCTGGTACGCCTTCAAGGCATGCGCCAAAAAGTCAGCATGCTGCCCAGCCAGAATCGGATACACGGGCAGAATAGGAGATTTAGCATCGGCGCCGTGGCACGAGGCACAGTTGACTTTTTCCCAGACGGCTTTTCCGGCAGCCAAGTCGGCGGCTTGCGTCACGCCAACCGTCATGAGTAGTGCAGCGCCACAGAGGGCAAGCTTCAGATGTTTCATGGTAGCCCCCGATTATTTAAGTTTGGAGTAATAGGCAGCCAGATCAGCAATATCTTGATCTGAAAGGCTTTTTGCGATGGCATCCATCGTGGGGTGTGTGCGCTCGCCCACTGCATAGGCACGCAAGGCCGCCCGGATGTAGGCATCGTTTTGCCCTGCAATCATTGGCACTGAGTACACCTCAGGAAAGCTTGCACGGTAACCCAGGATACCGTGACAACCAATACACATCGATACCTTTGCCTTAGCCGCTTCGGCATTACCAACCGCATCTGCCGCAAAAACGGCTGGAGCCATTGCACAGGATATCGCCATTGCCAAGGTGGCAAAAACTTGGGGGAGTCGCCGCACTGCCGGCATACTGCCACTACGCATCTGATTTGGATACATGGTTTTGAACAACTTCATCAAAAGGGCTCTGGCGAGGCCAGAAAAACAACCCGGGAATAGTCTCGGCCGCAAAACGGTAAGATTGTACGATAATTGAAGAAATTAAATTCTAGTTCCACAGCTTTTACCTCTGACCCCTCACATTTCGGCTTCTAATGACCTCTTCTACCCCTACCCCTGAGCAGACCAAACGCTTTGACGGCACTGAGCGCTATGTTGCCACTGACGATCTCAAACTAGCCGTTAACGCCGCCTTGACGCTGCAGCGCCCCTTGTTAATCAAGGGTGAACCCGGTACCGGCAAAACCATGCTGGCTGAAGAGGTCGCGGCTGCACTGGATCGTCCATTGCTTCAATGGCACATCAAATCTACAACCAAAGCCCATCAAGGCCTCTACGAATACGATGCCGTCTCGCGGTTACGCGACTCCCAGCTTGGCGAAGAAAAAGTTAAAGATATTCGTAACTACATCATGCAAGGTGTGTTGTGGCAGGCTTTTTCAGCGCCAAAACCCGTTGTGCTACTCATCGATGAGATTGATAAAGCCGACATCGAGTTTCCAAACGACTTGCTTCGCGAACTCGATCAGATGCAATTTCACGTTTACGAAACACGTGAAACCATCAGCGCGATTCACCGACCACTGGTGATCATTACGTCAAACAATGAGAAAGATCTACCCGACGCCTTTCTGCGCCGCTGCTTCTTTCACTACATTCGTTTCCCCGATCGTGACACACTTCGCAGCATCGTGGATGTGCATTTTCCGAATCTGCACGCCGATGTCTTGCGCGCCGCGCTCGATACGTTCTTCGCACTGCGCGAGGCGCCTGGCCTGAAGAAAAAACCTTCGACCTCTGAGTTTCTTGACTGGTTGCGCCTGCTAATTGCTGAAGATGTCAGCCCCGCTGAGATTGATGCCCACGCCGCCACCTCAATACCAATGCTGGCCGGCGCATTGCTTAAAAATGAGCAAGACTTGCAGCTGCTCGAGCGTCTCGCCGCTGTCACGCGCAGCAGTACGCGTCGCCCCTCGGGTCCAGGCAATGCTTAAAGATCAAGGCTTCAAACTCGCTCCCTCCCCCTGTACGCTCAAGGGTTGGGGCGTGCGGCTTGAACCGCTCGCGCTGACCCACGCCGCTGGCTTAACGGCTGCAGCGCGCGACGGCGAGCTTTGGAATCTGCGCGTCACCTCAGTGCCCGAACCAGAGCAAACCGCCCATTACATTCAAACAGCGCTCGACGGCCTCGCGGCGGGGCACATGCTGCCGTTTGTCGTCATTGACGAAGCCTCAGGCAAGGTACTTGGTAGCACCCGCTACCACGACATCTTGCCCGCCGTCGCACGCCTTGAAATTGGCTATACCTGGTATGCCAAAAGTCAGCAACGTACGCATGTCAATACGGCCTGTAAATTACTGCTGTTGACGCAGGCGTTTGACGTACTTGGCGCCGGCGTCGTTGGCTGGCGTACTGACAACTTCAACCATGCCTCGCAACGTGCGATCGAGCGCCTGGGCGCTAAGCGGGATGGGGCAATTCGTCATCATGCCCTGCGCCGCGACGGCACCGTGCGTGATACCGTCATGTACAGCGTCATTGCTGGCGAATGGCCCGAAGTTCGTGATCACCTCACTTATCAGCTCAAACGCCATGCTCGTTGATTTCTTCTACCATCTACGCACGCAAAAATTAAAGGTCTCGGTCAAAGAGTACTTAACGCTGCTTGAGGCGCTTTCTACGCCGCTCATGCCGCCAACGCTTGAAGACTTTTATTTTTTAGCGCGCACAACGCTCGTCAAAGACGAAACCCTTTTTGATCGTTTTGATCGGGCTTTTGCTGGGTATTACCGCAGTCTCGAGCAAATCTTGCCGCCGGGCAAAAAGATCCCGCTTGACTGGCTCGTGAAAGAGCTGCAAAAGCATCTCACACCCGAACAAAAAGCAGCGCTTGAAAAGCACGGGCTCGACAAACTTTTAGAGATGTTCAAAGAGCGACTCGAAGAACAAAAAGAGCGCCACGAAGGTGGCAGCAAATGGATTGGCACGGGTGGCACCTCGCCCTTTGGCAATGGTGGCTTTAATCCCGAAGGGATTCGCGTCGGCGGCGCCTCGGGCGGCAATCGTACGGCGGTCAAAGTTTGGGACGAGCGCAACTTCAGGGATTATGACGATTCAATTGAACTTGGCACGCGTAACTTTAAAGTTGCCTTAAGGCGGTTACGTCGTTTCGCCCGCGAAGGGTCAGATTTCGAACTTGATCTGGATGACACGATCACTTGCACGGCGCGCAACGCGGGCTACCTTGACATCAAAATGGTGCCCGAGCGTCATAACAATGTGAAAGTTCTGATGCTGCTAGACGTTGGTGGGAGCATGGATGATCACATTGCACGCGTCGAAGAGTTATTTTCAGCCGCGAGTAGCGAATTTAAGAATCTTGAGGTGTACTACTTTCACAATTGCCCCTACGAACACCTCTGGAAATCAAATCGGCGTCGCCAAATGGAGCGCTTCGAAACGCAAGACGTCTTACGCAAGTTCAATGCAGACTGGCGCTTGATTTTTGTGGGCGATGCAACCATGAGCCCCTACGAGATTTTACAACCCGGTGGCTCGGTCGAGCATTACAACAAAGAACCAGGCGCCGAATGGTTGCAGCGCATGATTTCTGCTTGGCCCAAAGCTGTTTGGCTCAATCCCGAACCACAAGCCTCGTGGCAGTATCGACAGTCAATCTCACTCATCCGTAACATCGTGCAAGACAAGATGTTTCCGGTAACCGTGTCAGGGATTGAACAAGCGATGCGTCTACTTTCCAAATAATTCATCATCAAGTGAACCATTCTGGGCAATCTCGCTCAAACTGGTTCATTCTTCCCTTTTGGACTTCATTCATGTGGCTGTTTACCCGCGCGCTTCAGTGCGCCCTCTTGGGTTCTCTCTCTTTTATGGCGGCAACCCAAAGTATGGCTTTAACCCTTCCAGTCGGCATCACTCAAGTGACAAGCGTTGAAGGCATTACCGAATATCGACTTGACGCCAACGGTCTGCGTATTTTGCTCGCCCCAGATGATTCGAAGCCCACCACGACGGTCAACATGACGTATCTGGTCGGTTCTCGCCACGAAAACTATGGTGAGACCGGCATGGCCCACTTGCTCGAACACATGTTGTTTAAGGG
>JBAXLV010000188.1:0-5447 GCA_037134635.1 Alcaligenaceae bacterium | reverse complement strand
GACTTCTCTAGGAGTTTTAATGAAATATTACTGTCACCCTCACTAAAATAGCTGTTCCACAATTTCTCCCTGTCTTCCAATGAGCAGGTATATGCCTAGCATAGCATTTCATTTTAATTTTTAATTTATGAATTATCATTTAATGATTGATCAGCGAGTATTTATTTTCTTAAATTTTTCTCAAAAAAATTAAACTTGTGCACGAGCTGAACTATCGACCATTAGATCGAATCTCCCAGTTCAAATTCTTGCAACTCTTAGTTTTTTTTGTAAAACCAGTCAACTAGCATTTGGATATTATTTTTTTCGGAAGCGAATTTAGTTAAATATTCCTTAGAAATTATTACAAGAGCTTTGTTTGATTTAATTTAGTTGAGAAAACTTAAAGTAAATTAAAAGAGCTTAGAATTTAAGTAATTTCTATATTCAGGTGGAGTGTAATAACAGATTATGCTAGGTAAATATCTAAATTGTAGGGTCACTATATCGTTGGATTTTTCCAATGGAATTACGATGCCGCTCGCGCAGCAGAGCCAACTGCCAGTGGAACAAGCGCCCCACCTTTAATTTGAGATACCAAAGACGGCAAACCATTAAACGTTGCCTGGGTCTGTCCGCCAATCAAATCCGTCAACATCGGACCTGAACCTTTATACGGGACATGCGTGAGCTCGATCCCCGCTTCAGCCGCGAAATACTCCATTGCTAAATGCCCGGCACTTCCGTTACCCGCAGAGCCGTAGTTAATCGAACCAGGGTTCGCTTTGGCTGCGTTCACCAAATCGGCCAACGTTTTAAAACCAGAGCGTGGACTCACCGCAATCACATTGGGAACTTTTGCAATTAAAGAGATCGCGACAAAATCACTGTTTGGGTCGTAAGGGAGCTTGGAACCAAATAACACTGGGTTCACCGCCAGCGTACCCACATGCCCCAAAATCAGGGTATAGCCATCGGGAGGCGCACGTTTAACTTCGGCCATCGCAATATTACCCGCCGCACCGGGCTTATTTTCGACATACACCGATTGACCCAACTGTTTGGTGAGACTACTTGCGACCGAGCGCGCAACGATTTCAGACGTTCCGCCAGGCGCAAATGGCACCACAAAACGAATTGCCTTATCTGGATATTGCGCCGCTACGCTCACCGCGCTGCAAAGCAATAACAAACCAAACGCCGCGCGAAGCTGGCTGAGCGGCATCTTAGTCATTCATTTTGCTAACAAAAGGTTTAAGTTCATCGCGAATGCGTTCGAGGGATTTCGTCCAGGCAGGTCCGGGCATGAAGGCCACCAAGGGCGCATCATTTTTAATCGTTTTCAAAAATTCAGGATCCTCTAACGTCGCCTGTATGGCTTTTTGTAAACGATCTGCAATCTCTTGAGGCAACGCCTTCGGCCCAGCGATACCTCGCTCTGAACTCACACGCACATCAATGCCAAGCTCTTTGATTGAGGGTACATCTTTGATAATACCGACACGCGTCGGATTGACGACGAGCAGAGCGATTGCGATATCAGAATCACCATAGCCGGCCAAGTATTCTCCAACACTTGAAAAAGCATAATCGACATGCCCGCCAAGGACTGCACTTTTAAAGTCGCCCGCACCTTTAAAAGAGATATCTGTTCCTTTAACCGAGGCCGCCTGTTCAATTTTTAACAAAGCTTGATGCCCACTCGTGCCGCGTCCACTTGTGGCAAAGGATAACGACCCCGGATCTTTTTTTAGGGCTTCTAGGATTTCGGGTAGCGTTTTATATTTTGAATTCTTACGCGCTACCAACACAGCCGGGTCATCGACTACACGCGCAATAATTTTTAAATCATCCGTTTGATAAGTCGACTGCTTATACATTGGGATAAAAACGAACCCGGGAACATTAATAAAACCAATCGTATAGCCATCAGGTTTAGCGCGAGCGATGTAGGTGGAGGATATTTCACCTCCTGCCCCTGGCTTATTGACCACGACAATTCGCGCCTTGCCACCTAATTTTTTTTCAACAAACGGCACCAAGGCCCGCGCCATCAAATCAGTGCCGCCACCCGGTGCAAAACCCACCACCAGTTCAATCGTTTGATCATCTGGCCAGGCAGCCCAACTGGTGAGTGGCATCCCGCATACCAGGGATAACAGCGCCGCCGCCGACCATTTTTTAAACGTATGTTTCATTAGAATGGTGCCAAACCGAGCGTCTGACGAAACCGATTTTTAATATAGACACCATCGCGGGAAGGCAACGCGCGTGGCAAGTCATCCGCTTTTACATACACTTGTGCGAATGCCACGCCTGCCCGCGCCAAGACATTTTGCTGAATTTTTTTAATGTCGCTGCCGTCTTTGATTTTGTACGCGGTAGAAATGCCACAGGCCTGTGCGACCGCAGTCAAATCTGTGCCCAGACTACTATGACTGTGCTGCATACCTGTCTCGCCAAAATGCCCGTTATCTAGCACAACGATTGTCAAATTTTTAGGCTGCTGCGCATTGATGGTCGCTAATGCGCCCATGCCCATCAGCTGTTCACCGTCGCCCGTAATCACCAAAACAGATTTGTTAGGCTGCGCCAACGCTAGGCCTAAACCAATCGCGGCTGCGCCACCCATGGCACCCCAAAGATAAAAATTCTGATCTCGATCGCCGGCTGCAAACATGTCGTACGTCGAAGAACCTAAACCACCCACAACCAAGGCCTCAGGACACAAACCGATTAGTTCTTTCACAAAGGCACGGCGCTCGATCGTGCCGGAAAAAGCTTGAATATTGCTCATGATGTTTCCTATCTGAATTATTTAGCGTGTTGAAATAAAGTAGGTCGCGCGAGGTTCAGTTACGCACCCATTTTTTGCGACCAATTAGACTTTGCGATAACAAAATGGCAACACGCTCACCAGCAATAAAGACTGAATCAAGTGCTGCACTGACCACATCTTCGACTTCATCTGGCTTGCTTACACGATAAACTTTGATACCCATTAGCTCCATGACGCCTTGCGTCGCTTTACTCATCGGGCCCTGCCAAGGATTGAATTCGGCGTATTCGCCACGCATCGTGACGAGCGTCAGGAATGGAAACCGACAACTTTCAAGTAAGGACATCATATTGATACAGTTGCCCACGCCACTACTTTGCATTAACAGCACGTGACGGTCACCGCCCAACCAAGCACCCGCGGCAATCGCAACACCCTCTTCTTCAGTTGTGAGAACGATACCGCGCATCTCTGGATCAGCGTGTACGCGACGAATCACATGTGCATGACCGGCATCAGGGACGTAAGAAACTTGTTTGATCCCTCCCTTTTTCAGCACATTAAAAATATCGTCTTGCCAAGGGTGCGTCTGGCTATCGTTTGTCGCAACGGGATTGCTCATGTTTTAGGGCTCCTTTGTATGATCAAACATCATTATTTTGACTGACAGCATACCTCAAGAATCAGGAGATACGATTCGCTGCCGGCAAGGGCAAGGCTGTTTTATAACGCACCTGCTTTAGCGCAAAACTTGAACGAATTTTTTCAATGCCAGGTATCGGCGTGAGTTGCTCAAGAATGAATTTTTCGAGCGCACCGATATCAGCGACCGCCACCCGGATCAGATAGTCGCTGTCGCCCGTCATGAGATAACACTCCATGACCTCGTCATGCTCGCAAATACGCTGCTCGAACTGAGCCAGCGATTCTTTATTTTGACTAGTCAAACTAATACTAATAAAGACATTGAGGCCGAGGCCTAATGCGACGGCGCTGGCCAGGGCGACGTAGCGATCAATCACACCGGCATTTTCAAGGGCTCGCACCCGCGCCAAACACGGAGACGGACTTAAGTGGACACGTCTGGCTAACTCGATGTTTGATAGCGCGCCATCAAGTTGAAGTTCTTGCAAAATTTTTAGATCAAGAGGGTCAAGCTTCATATATGAGCATTTGTAGTGTTTTATTTCTTGTTATTTAAATATTACAGCACTTTATTTCATAAATAAGATAATTTATCTATGTTTAAAGCACCTCATGCTGCTGACTTTTCTCTAGAATGATCGAATTGTCACTTTAAAAGTCCGGGGTCACCCATGAATGCCTCCATCGATCCTCGCCTGAGCGCCTTGCTCACCACTGCAGACACAGACACTGAAGAAACGCACGAATGGCGCTCTGCATTTTTGGCAGTTCTGGCGGCCGAAGGTCCCGAGCGCGCGCGCTTTTTACTCGACGAACTTGTGCGTACCGCGCATACCGCAAAAATCGGTTGGCGCCCCGAGCTCAGCACGCCCTATGTCAATTCGATTTCAGTTGATCAACAACCTGTGTTTGCGGGCGACCTTGCCATTGAAGAGCGCCTTGCCTCGATCATGCGCTGGAATGCTCTGGCCATGGTCGTACGCGCGAACCAAGCCTACGGCGAACTCGGTGGACACATTGCCAGCTACGCCAGCGCCGCTGACCTGTTTGAGACAGGTTTCAACCACTTCTTCGAGGCTCGCCACGGCACTGGGGTCGGACAACATCGAGGTGACTTGGTATTTTTCCAACCGCATAGCGCACCTGGGGTCTACGCTCGCGCCTACTTAGAAGGCCGCTTCAGCGAACAAGACCTTTTGAATTACCGCCAAGAAATTCGAGCCGCTGAAAAAGGCGGACGCGGACTCTCGAGCTACCCTCACCCCTGGCTCATGCCAGATTTCTGGCAATTTCCCACTGGCTCAATGGGCATCGGTCCCATCAGTTCGATCTATCACGCGCGCTTCATGCGTTATCTCAGCCATCGAAATCTTCTCGACTGTTCAACACGCAAAGTCTGGGGGGTCTTTGGCGATGGCGAGATGGACGAACCTGAGTCCATGAGTGCCCTCACACTCGCTGCACGCGAAGGCCTTGATAATCTAGTGTGGGTGGTGAACTGTAATTTGCAGCGCCTTGATGGCCCAGTTCGCGGCAACGGACGCATCATCGATGAGCTCGAAAAACTCTTTACCGGTGCCGGCTGGAACGTCATCAAACTTGTCTGGGGCAGCGACTGGGATGGCCTGTTTGCACGTGACTTAACCGGTGCATTAACGCGCGCATTTGCCAACACCGTTGATGGACAGATGCAAACCTTTGCCGCAAAAGATGGCCGCTTTAACAGAGATACATTTTTTGGACAAAATGAAGAGCTTGCGCGCTTGGCGCAAGGTATGACGGATGATCAAATCGATCGATTAAAACGCGGTGGCCACGATTTAGTCAAAATTCATGCCGCTTACGCCTCTGCGGCTCAACACATTGCGCAACCAACGGTCATTCTGGCGCACACCAAAAAAGGCTATGGCATGGGCAGCGCCGGTCAAGGCAAGATGTCCACACACAGCCAGAAAAAATTTGTCGAGACAGATCTACTTGAGTTTCGCACTCGCTTTAACCTGCCACTTTCAGATGAAGAGGCCACCTCGCTCACGTTTTACAA
>JBAXLV010000187.1:0-5515 GCA_037134635.1 Alcaligenaceae bacterium | reverse complement strand
GGCAACGAAGCGCTGACCGATATTTCTAATGTCGGCCACGATGGCTCGATTTTAGGGGCTGAAGACCGACGCCGCATTAACGGCATCAGTAACCGGATCTGGCACACCGATGCCTCGTTCGAAGATCCGTCTGGCCGTTACTCGATGTTATATGCCCGCAACATCCCCCCCGTGCGGGCCGATACCGAGTTCGCAGACATGCGGGCGGCTTACGATGCCTTGGATGACGCAACAAAGGCCCTGATTGCCGACTTACATGTACACCACTCCATTGCGTATTCACGTCATACGATGGGCTTTGACTTTTCGCCAGAAGAGAAAGCCAAATTATTGGGTGCCACTCACCCACTGGTGCGTGTGATCGCAGGCTCATCCCGTAAATCGCTTTATCTGGCCTCGCATGCTGAACGGGTCATTGAATGGCCCGTCCCTGAAGGGCGCTTGTTATTGCGGGACTTAATCGAGCACGCCACACGCCCTCAATATCTGCACTACCACGAGTGGGCCTTAGGCGATTTGGTCATTTGGGATAATCGGACCACCATGCACCGCGCCCGTCCCTTCGACGACAAAACTTACAAGCGCGAACTGACACGCGTCACGACCCTAGACTTGCCGCGCAAGCCTGCAATCGCCCAAGCTGCCTGAAATAGCACTCAGATCAGGTTCCAACTTTAAAGCTGGCTTGCATCTTTCGCAGCAAGGCGATCACGCTCTGGGCGACAATGCGGCCGGTTTTGGGGTTTTCGGATGGGATGTTTTCCATCGTCATCGTGAACTTGGCTGAGTCCGAATCCACCACAATGCTGTGCGTATTGCGCACTACAGTTGGATCTGCCCAAATTTCAAGAAAAGTATTCTCGGGCCCGATACCGGACAACGCCAGCGCCACCACCACATTCAAATTAGCCGGAAACCCTTTAGCCGCTGCGCGCGCGTTACCTTCAAAGACCTTTTTAGGCTCAGTCAGGCCTTCGACGCTAATGTTGTTTTCAAGCAAATGTGGCGCGCCCGACAAACCATTGGGAGGCTTGCGTGTGACCATCCTGACCGAGTGGATCTTGCCTTCAGCCGCTGCAATCATGGCATCTAGGCCGATCAAGGCGCCGGTCGGAACGTGAATGATCCCGCCCTCTTGGTGGGCCATCTCAATCAAGTTTTGATTAAATAACAATGCGCCGACCGACAGCACGATGACTTGTTTTTGCACCTTTAAAAACGGCGCGGCAATTTCGGGCAAGAGCGCTGCAGGCGCACACTCAATGACAAGATCGGCCTCAGGTTCAAGCTGAGCCAGAGACAGCACCTTGACCGGAATCCCGAGCGTTGCAACAAATTGCTGAGCCTTGTCGTGATTTTTAGCAGAGACCGCAGTCAGCACCACACCCGGCACACTTCCCTTGGCCAACGTACTCGCAATTGATTTTCCAATCGCACCCAGACCTGCAATCGCGACGCGAAGGTCTTTTTGATTTGTCGTGTTTGTCATGATTACACTCAGTCAATTTTCATATTCGAAATTTTTACAATTTCAGCGTACTTTGCAATTTCGCGTTGCAGGTGCGTACCGAAGTCGGCCGGAGTACCGCCAATAATTTCGATCCCACGTTCGCGTAAATTTTGTTGAACGCCCGACTGCTTCAGCGCATCGTTCAAAGAGGCGTTGAGTCGTTCTATCGCAAACTTGGGCGTATTGGCGGGTGCGATGATTCCGTACCAAGAGTCCGTTTCAAAGCTTGGCAACCCTTGTTCTGCAATGGTTGGGATCTCTGGGGCCAGCGGCGCGCGCGTCAAATACGTCGTGCCGAGCGCCCGAAGCTTACCCGATCGAATATGAGATAAAAAATCAGGCAAATTGCCGAACATCAGGTCGATATTTCCGCCCAACAAGTCATTGAGCGCCGGACCTTGGGCCTTATAGGGCACGTGAACCATGTCGATGCCTGCCATCGACTTAAGCATTTCACCCGCAAAATGTGGTGTTGTACCGTTGCCAAAAGAACCGTAAGACAATTTGCCTGGATTCTTCTTTGCGTAAGCAATTAACTCTGAAAGATTACGAATCGGTAACTCTGGGCGTACCGCCAAGACATTCGCGGTACGCGCCAACAAGATGACAGGCGCCAATTCTTTGCTGGCGTTATATGGCAACTGCGCGACCAGGCTTTGATTAACAGTAAAGCTATTGGCGACTCCACCAAAGGTGTGTCGGTCGGTTGACTTGGCAACAGCATCCACGCCAATGACAGTTCCGGCACCCGGTTTATTTTCGACAAAGACCGAACCACCCAAGTCGCGCGCGACCTCAGGGCTCAGCAAGCGCACGACTGCATCGAGCGTACTGGCACCCCCAGGAAACGGCACAATCATTCGAACAGGCTGACTAGGCCACTGGGCAGCCAACGTCGACTGTCCTTGAGCGCAAACTGACAAAAAGCTCAAACTACCGAGCCAAACCAATAATATCTGCTTAAACATTTTGATCTCTTACGATAAAACAGCGTCGAGCGGATTATCCACTAAAGCCGCCAGGCAGGTGTAAAAGTAAAAAAGTGGTACTGAAAGGCGCATAAATCACGGCAAACCAACGTATAACCCAAGGCGCGAAACACGACTATTCCATCAAAATCAGGCTCCAAAGATTCCTTTTGATCAGTTTGAGACACTTTTACGTCTTTAAGATGACAAATTATCGGTTTCAAATTGTGTTTCTGTCGAAGAAGTCTAAAATATGGGCAGGCTTCGGTAACACCTGCTCACACCCGTTACACCCGCGAGTCCAAGGAATTGTTATGAACAAAAAACTAGTCGTCTTATGCATGGCCGCCGTATTTGGTTTGGCTCAGGTAGCCCCGGTTGCTGCACAAACCAGCCCCTCTACGCAAACCGCCCCCAAGAAGACTGAAACACCTAAAAAGAGCGCGGCTAAAAAGAGCACTGCTAAAAAGAGCACCACTGCCAAAAAGAAAGCCACTAAAACCGCCAAACCCAAAAAATCGACAACAGCCAAGCCCAAAGCTGCGGGCTAACTCGCCCGAAGCCAGTGCCTAGTCAACGCGGATGCCGGCCTTCTGGATCAGACCACCCCAACGCGCATAATCACGCCTAATCTGCTCTGCGAAATCAGCCGGGGTGCTAGGCGAGGCATTCAAACCCAAAGCGCTCATGCGCTTTTGCACCGCGGACTCTGCCAAAACAGTATTGATATCTCGGTTAAGTTGTTCAATCACAATGGCAGACGTGGCGGCCGGGACAGCCAACCCGTACCACTCCGGAATATCTGCCAAGGCGGGATAGCCCGCCTCTAAAGCAGTCGGTGTACCCGGTAACACACCAACACCCTGCGCGCCAAACAAGACGATCGCGCGCAACTTTCCTGCTTGAACATGCTGCGCCACTGATGAGGGGTTCGCGACCAGGAAGTGAATATTGCCACCCAAAACGTCGATCACCGCTGGACCCGCACCTTTGTACGCCACATGCAATAACTCCGAACCAGTCGTGAACTTAAAGAGCTCGACAGCCAGTTGAGGCCCTGCGGCGCTAGACCCATAGGTGAATTGACCAGGGCTGCTTTTAACAAGTGACTCAACCTCTTTAAGCGTACGGGCAGCAACTGAAGGGTGCGCGACCAAAACAAACGGTTGTTGTGTGAGACGTCCGACCGGAACAATATCCTTGAGCACATCCAGACCCATGTCTTTATACAGGTGGGGATTGACGCTCATCACCCCCTGATGCGCGATCAGTAGAGTTTGCCCGTCAGGCGCCGCTTTTGCAGCATAGGCCGTACCGATATTGCCTTGCGCGCCAGCCTTGTTTTCGATAATGACCTGTTGCTGCCACATCTCGGTGAGCCTTTCACCCATAATACGCGCGACGGCATCGGTACCACCTCCAGGCGGAAACATTACGACAATTTTGACCGGACCCACTGGTTTAAAAGCGGACTGCGCCGATACTGGCGGATGCACCAGAACACTGAATAGCAAACACACTAAACCAATCGCGGTGAACCCGCGCTTCAGTCGCCATGCCAACCGCTTCAATCGGCTCACTACTTGATACATCGCTGGCCTCTCATCATTTAGTTATTTTTCGGGATCTGTCCAGCAACGAATCGCATCAATTGTCCAACATCTGCAGCTCGATCCATCGCCCACACCGCATCAATCAAAGGTTCTGGATTACAGCCAGATCGTCCATACGCACAAAGCGTTCGAACTTTGTTTTCAAGATCCAGATCAGACAAAGGCTTCTCACGCGCACCGCGTGCAATATCCACTTCAACGCACAGGATTTCGCCCGACTCAAAATGTAGCCTCACTGTGGCCGCCTCAACGGCAAAAGAGGCATCATCCACAAAGCACACTCGCCGCCCTAAGTCACGCAAGGCTGGATCCGACACCGCTTCATCGCTAAACTCCGCTAAGCCCGCCCGCCCGCGCGTCAGTGCAACGGCCACCGCATGTTGCGCACTCACCTGCGACTCTCGCCCCGTCGTAATATTTGGCCGATCGGTGCGTTGACGTAACAGCGGATGACCAACCAGTTCAATTCGCGCAATCCCAGCTAAACCTTGTTTTAATAATGCGGGGCTTTTTGCTAGCCCTAGGCAAGCCTCAATCACAGGGTTTAACACCACGCCGCACGGAAAAGGCTTGTACGTATTGTTTAAAAGCTCCCAGCGCGAGCCCAAGTCGCTCACAATACTCAAGCAATCAGGCGAGTCGGCCGTCACATTTAAAAACCCACGCACGCCCTCGAGCGGGCGAGCTGGCCCATCGAAATCTTGTTGCGCGAGTAACGCAGAAAGCATTCCATTACGCGCAGCGTTACCCATACTGACGCTTTTAGCCATCGTGCCCAAGGTTTCAACCAAGCCCGAGGCCTGAGCCGAGGCCGAACCCATCGCCCAGACTAACTGCTGCGCGCTTAACCCTAACAGCTTACCCGTGGCCATCGCAGAGCCGAATACCCCACAGGTCGAGGTGATATGCCAGCCACGCGCGTAGTGTCCGGGCGAGACCGCGTTACCGATTCGGCACTCGGCCTCTACACCCAAAATAAAGCCGAGTAGCAACTCAACGCCGCTTGTGCGTTGGGTTTCGGCTAACGCAAAAACCGCCGGTGCAACCGGCGCAGTCGGATGAATAATTGTTGGAATGTGCGTGTCATCAAAGTCAAAAACGTTGGATGCCATCGTATTCAACGCAGCGGCGGTCAGCATATCCAATCGTTGCCCCCGACCAATCACGGTCGCCTGCTGAGCCGAAGAAAAACGACCTAAGACCCGCGCAGCACGCTCGATCGTCGGATCAAAACACGCTGACAAGGCAACTGAAAAATAATTCAACAACGAACGCTTCGCTTCGTGTCGCACCTTTTCTGGAACCGCGTCCCACTGACAATCGTAAATAAACTGTGTCAAGCGCGCGGTAACGTCGACTGAAGAAGTATTTTCTTTATTTGCCATTGAACAATTGAATCGATAAAAAACTGAAAAAGGACTCGC
>JBAXLV010000186.1:0-5525 GCA_037134635.1 Alcaligenaceae bacterium | reverse complement strand
CCTGGAAAAAATATATTGTGGGGCAGCATGACAAACATCGCCCGACCTTCTGCCATGATGTTTCCCCACGTCGGCGTCTCTGGTGAAATACCCACCCCTAAAAAGCTCAACACCGCCTCGACCAAAATCGCATGTGCAGCGATATAGGTTGTTTGAACAATCAGCGGAGCAATCGTATTTGGCAAAATATGACGTACCAACAACACAGGCGTTGGTGTGCCGACCGCGATCGCTGATTCAACGTAAGGCTCTTCGCGCACAGACAATACGACTGAGCGTACCAGCCTAACAACACGTGGGATTTCGGTAATCGCAATGGCCAGAATCACCGTCGACAAACCGGCATTCAGCAAGGCCACCATCGAGAGCGCCAATAAAATTGCTGGAATGGCCATTAAGCCATCCATCACTCGCATCACAATCGCGTCCAGCCAGCGAAAATACCCCGCGAGCAAACCCAGTACTAGACCGATCACCGCACTCATCAAGGCCACGGTGGCGCCAATTAAAAGCGACACGCGTGCACCAAAGACGACTCGACTATAGATGTCACGGCCTAGAGAATCCGTACCCATCAAATGTACGAATTTAAATTTGTTACCGTCATCGTCGCGCAGGGTCGATTCGTATCCTGGTAGTTTATTACGCACGCTCGGGTTGATTTCATCAGGACTCATCGTGTGCAAAAACGGCGCCAACAGCCCGATCAGCAAAACACACAAGAGAATCACAGCGCCAATCATCACACTCGGATTACGCAGAAGACTCTGCAACGCCGTAGTTCGTCCGTGCGGCTGGTTCGCGGCGCTCAATACCGTATCCTCGGATCGAACAAGGTGTAAGACAAATCAATCAATAAATTGATCATGACCGAGGTCAGAGAAAACAACAACACCAAGGCCTGCACAGTCGGAAAATCTCGCGCCAATACTGCGTCGACCGTCAGTCGACCCAGACCCGGAATACTAAAAACACTTTCGGTCACCACTACACCGCCAATCAGCAAAGCGATGCCGATCCCAATCACAGTCACAATCGGCACAGCAGCGTTACGCAGCGCATGGCGCATTAAAACGATCTGATTGGTCAAGCCTTTTGCGTGTGCAGTACGAATGTAATCTTCACCTAACACTTCTTGAACGCTGGTGCGCGTGATACGTGCAATCAGGGCACAATAAACCGCCGACAAAGCAAAACACGGCAGCAGTATTTTTTGTAACCAGCCCCAAAAGCCCTCAGAAATTCGTTGATACCCTTGAACAGGTAACCAGCTCAACTCGATCGAAAACAGCCACATGAAAAGATAGCCGACCACAAACACAGGGATTGAGAAGCCCAAGACAGCAAGCCCCATCACGACCCGATCAATCCAGGTACCCGTGTAATACGCCGCTAGCACGCCGAGCGGCACGGCAATCAATACCGACAAAATAATGGTACATAGTGCGAGTGAGAGCGTGGGCTCAAGACGATCGAGGATCAACTCACTGACTTGTTTTTTGAAGAAGAACGATTCGCCTAGATTCCCTGTCGACACCTTGCTGAGCCAAGCGCCAAACTGCACCAGGACAGGTTGGTCCAGACCCAGCTTGACCCGAATCTCTTGTATCTGCTCGGTGGTTGCGTTGTCGCCCGCGATGATAGCGGCAGGATCGGCGGCACTCAGACGCAACATTAAAAACACGAGCACGACGACCATCACCATCACTGGCAAGGTCGCAACCACGCGCTTGGAAATATAGCGAAACATGGTCGATGAGCCCGTTACTTTCCGGTCTTCGTGATATTCCAGAAGACTGGCGCGGGCGCCTCAATCACGCCACTCAAATTTTTACGCGCGACCATGGGCTGATACCATTGACCCAGAGGGATATAAACGGGATATTCAATCGCACGCAATTGCACCGCTTCGGTAAGTGCTTTTTGTTTAACCAAATCGGTTTCGCGCGAAAAATCACTGCGCAGTTTTTCGATCTGTGCATCGCAGGGCCAACCAAAGGTCGTCTTCTCGCAAGCGGCGTTTAAATAACTGGATTCAAGCGGATTAAAGACATTATTGGTAGAGGTGATGGTGAGATTCCACCCCCCCTTTGCGATCGGATCCTTTTTAGTGCGTCGCACGACCACCGACTGCCAGTCCATCGACTGCATATCGACTTTAAAGCCAGCTTTTTCAAGCAAGGATTTTGCAACGGGTGCTAAGTTGGCATAAACATGACGGTCGGTCGAATGCAACAACACGATGGGCGTTCCGTCATAGCCAGACTCTTTGACCAGTTCACGCGCTTTCTTAAAATTCGACTCAAGCAACCCATCCATCCCGATTGTGGTACCCAGTGGTGTACCGCAGAAGAACATGGATTTACATACTTTGTAATAGTCGGGATCGCCGATCACTGCCTTCAAAAAATCTTCTTGGTTGAAGGCATACCAAATCGCCTGGCGCGCCTTAACATTATCAAACGGTTTATTCAGTGAATTGAATCTGAACACGTACTGATTGCCCATTGAGCTCCAATCGCTAAACTGGATATTGGCATTCTTTTTTAGCATCGGCAAAAGATCATGCGAGGGCTGCTCAATAATATCGATCTCGCCTGCTAATAGGGCATTGACCGCAGTTTGCTGATCCGCAATCGCCAACCATTCAACGCGATCAACCTTCACGACCTTGCCACCCGCCATGGCTGAGGGCGGTTCAGCACGCGGTTTATATTGCGCAAATTTTTCGTAAACCACCTTACTGCCAGGTTTCCATTCGCTAGTTTTAAACACGAACGGTCCTGAGCCAACATATTCAGAAAGCTGCTCTTGAGGGCTTGTTTCTGCCACACGTTTTGGCATCATAAAAGCGGTACCCGTTGGGCGACTCAGACCAATCATCACTGCAGCTGAGGGCTCTTTTAAATTAATTTTGAAGGTTTTTTGATCAACCGCTGTAATGTCCTTCAAGTAAGTGAGCATCTCTTGTCCGACAACATCACGCGCGGCCCAGCGCTTAATTGACGCAATGCAATCATCTGAGGTGACGGGCTTACCGTCATGCCACAATAACCCTTCGCGCAAAGTCATCGTATAGACCGTCTTATCCTCGCTCAGTTGGTAGGTGTCAATCATTTGAGGCTGCACAGCACCTTGGGCATCCATCGCAAAAAGCGTGTCGTAAATCATGTAGCCATGATTGCGTGAGATGTACGCGGTACTCCAGACCGGATCGACAATTTTTAAATCAGAATGCATGACCGCACGCACAATGGTCTGCGGCTGAGCCATTGTTGCGCCAGGTAAACAGACCGCGCTCAAGCCAGCAATGACCACCGTTGCGACCAAATAGGTGCTGCGTAGATTCTTAATGATCATGATGCCAATCTCCAAAACATTGCCAGGTTTTACAACACGCCTTGATCGATCAAGTCTTGTATTTCTGTCTCTGAATAACCGAGCATTTGTTTGAGTACGTGCACGTTGTCCTCGCCATAGCCGGGGGCACCACGATCAATCACTCCGCCCGCATACGCCGGCGTCGCACTCATTTTGACCGGAAACTCATTGACGGGCCAGCGACCAATCTTCGTGCCGGTCACTTCAGTGAGCCACTCAAGATGTTTTAACTGTGGATCAGTGTCATAGCGATCTGCCGCGGTCTGACATACGCCAGCAGGCACACCCGCTTGTTGTAAGCGCAGCATGCAAGCGCTGGCATCTTGCGTCGCTGCCCACGCACTGATTTTTTCATCGAGCGCATCTTGATTTTGCAAGCGCAACGCTAAGGTACTAAAGCGCAAATCCCATTGCAGTTCGGTCAAGCCAGGTTCGCGCACCAGTGCGTTCCACTCTATGTCGTCAAAACAGGCGATCGCAAGCCAACGATCGTCACCCGCGCAGCGATAGGCGCCGTGTGGGGCCGCAGGTTTGTAGGGAGAGCGGTTACCATAACGGGCCCATTCACGGCCATTGGCCGACCAGTCAAGCACTGCCGTTGCGGTTTGATAAATCCCTGCCTCGCATTGCGAGGCATCAATCCATTGACCTTCGCCTGTACGATTACGGTGATAAACGGCACCTAACGTGGCCAGCGCAAAACCATAGGCGCCGATCCAGTCAAGATACGAGTAGCCCCAACCTGCCGGCATCGCCGGATCGGGGCGACCAGACATCTCGGTAGTGCCGGCAAACGAAGCCGCCACCGGGCCCACCGTTCTAAATCGGCCATACTTACCAATACCACCCATACCGGATTGCTGCACATAAATAATGTCTGACTTGATCGACTTCAGAACCTCATAGCCTAAGCCCAAGCGTTCAAGAACGCCCGGTGAAAAACCCTCTGCCACAATATCTGACTGGCGCGCCAGTTCTTTGGCGATCGCTAAACCCTTGGGGTGACGGATGTTCAGCGACATCCCTCGCTTACCCGCATTTTTGTTGTTGAACTGGCCACCCATATCTGAGTCAGTCACGCCTGGCAACGGTGCAGTCGCAACTTCTCTTGCAGCACGACCACCCACCGGAGACATCGCGGCCAACCTCGTGTCTGGATTTTCTTTCCATTCGACCTTGATGCTTTCGGCACCCAACGCAGCCAGAATGCGCGTACCACCGGCTGAAGCCAGAAACCAAGAGAAATCAAGAATTTTGATGCCCTGTAGAGCAAACGGTTGACCACGCGCAGAAATATTTTGAACCGTCGGTCTGTATTTAAAAGTTTTTGACTCTGCCTGCGCTTTGACTGCGTCAGCATTTTTTGCTGCGCCGGTCAGGGTACTGAGCTCAGTGTTGTGCTGCCCCAGCAGCGGCGCACGCTTGCCAGCCTGCCAGGCTGTCGCGGTGCTCAGCCATTTGCTGGTCGGGTAGCGCAAAGAACGACCTAACTCAGGATGATGGATATCGGTAAACGAATGACGCATCAGCCAGTGCTCATCCAAAGCATTTTCATGTGGCTTACGCACCGGCGCCCAAAGCAAGCCAGCATCTTGCGCATCGCGCCAAGGCAAGTCCTTGTAGTCGTACGATCCCACAAAATCTCGGATCACTTCAAGCATGCGAACCGTCTCGGCATCCATCCCCGCAGAACCTGGCGTGCTGCGGGCCTTCAAATCCGCAGTTGCCGCAGGGGCCTGTAAATCAGCCGCTTTGCCATAACGATCTAGAAAAGGTACGAGCTTGGCTTTATCACGTGCCGATACACCCCACGTCATATTCCAGCGTTTGTCCTTCGTCGCACTCACGTTTGGAATGGGGGTGGGCTTTTCGACCGCGTGGCGTGCAGTCTGCCGATACAAAGGCGCACGACGCATCACCCACGACATCACATCGAGCTCAGTATTTTTTGCAACCGCCTCATGAACAGCACACGAGAGGTCTTGCCCTTCGCCCGTCGATTGACGCGTAATCAAAGCGGCAACAATTGCTGCGGTCATTTGTTCAGCTGCAATGTGATACGCATGCCAAACCTGCGGAGCAACCGGTGGGTGCTCATAGTGTCCGTCGGCGTTGCGGTCATAACCGCAGCACATCATTACACC
>JBAXLV010000185.1:0-5570 GCA_037134635.1 Alcaligenaceae bacterium | reverse complement strand
TGATTTCAGTGCAGACCCTACCCGAAACCTGGCGCACCACAAACTGGAAGATGGTTTGGTCAGTCACCATTCCGGCGTTTGTCGGGATACCGATTGGTGTGTGGTTGATTGAGTGGCTCGATCCCATGGTGACGAGACGTATCATTGGTGTCATTGTGGCGAGCTTGGCTGCGACGATGCTGATTGGCTGGCAATACAACGGCGCACGCGGCAAGCTGCAAGATTGGCTGGTGGGTTTAGCGGGCGGCGTACTGACGGCGATGGCAGGCGTGGGTGGCCCTCCGCTCGTTTTGTATTTTTTATCGGACAAGACGATTACGCCGGTGGTGTTGCGATCGTTTTTTATGATGTTTTTTGCCTTCATTCAGTTGGGTACGATGGCCGTTTTTTTATATAAGGATCTGATTAACACGCGGCAAATTGTCTACTCGCTGTCATTTATGCCGGTGTACTTTTTATCCGCGATCCTGGGCACGTATTTCTTTCATCGTGCCCTGCAATCGAGTGCAGGGTTAATTAAGCGTTTGTCTTTATGGTTTTTGTTGATCGTCGGTTCGGTCACCATTGTGATTTGAAATTTTCGACTAGACTCTAGATGCGCTCAGGCCGTTGGCAGAGCGACCGGATTCGATGCGTAGAGTGCCAATGACACATACAATTTTGCTGCTGGGGGCCAATGGTCAGGTGGGCCACGCACTGCAGACTTCGCTTAACAGTCTGGGTAAAGTCGTTGCCTGCACTCGTGCAGAACTTGATTTTGATCAGAAGCCTGAGCAGTTCGCCCGCGCGCTTGGGGCGCTGATGCAGCAACATCAACCCACGGTTGTGGTCAACGCGTCTGCCTACACCGCCGTTGATCGTGCCCAAACTGAACCTGACCTGGCGCAAAGAATTAACGCCCTTGCGCCGGGGCTCATCGCGCAAGCCGCGCAAGCAGTGGGCGCTTGTGTTGTGCACTATTCAACCGATTATGTGTTTAAGGGCGATCAACTGACGCCCTATGTTGAAACCGACGCCACAGCACCGCAATCGGTATACGGGCAAAGTAAGCTTGTCGGTGAACAAGCCGTTGCAAGCGGTTGTGTGCGCCACCTGATTTTTAGAACATCGTGGGTGGTCAGTGCTCATGGCGGAAATTTTTTGAAAACCATGCTCAAGCTCGCACAAGAGCGTGAGGCGCTAAGTGTTGTATCGGATCAAGTGGGCGCACCGACCGCAGCGACCTTACTGGCATCGGTCACCACGCAGGTGTTACAGACGTTGCTCGCGCAGCCGGGTCTTGATCCTCGCTGGGGGCTGTATCACCTCACGGCAAGCGGCCATACAAATTGGCACGACTATGCATGCTATGTGATTGCTCAAGCACGCCGCGCGGGTTGGCCAATCAAAGTACAAGACGAGGCGATCAAGCCGATCGCAACCAAAGATTATCCGGTGGCGGCGGCGCGCCCGCTGAACTCGCGCTTGGACACGGGCAAACTCTGCCAAGCTTTTGATTTGACACTGCCTGATTGGCGTGTTGGCGTGGATGAAGTTTTACGCGCGTTAAAATCGCCAGCATGACGACTAAAATTTTGATTGTGCGCACTTCGTCGCTTGGCGATCTAGTGCATATGTTGCCGGCAATTTCAGATATTGCTGCGCATGTGCCCGGTGCGCAAATTGATTGGTTGGTTGAAGAGTCGTTTGCACAAATACCCGCCTGGCATCCCGCGGTTCATCGTGTGCTGAAGGTGGCACATCGTCGTTGGCGTCGCGCGTGGTGGTCGTCGGCTGTGCGTCAAGAGCGACAGGCCTTAGACGCTGAATTACGAGACCAGCGCTACGACCTTGTGCTTGATATGCAGGCGTTATTAAAGTCGGTATGGTGGGTGCGGATGGCCTCGGGGGTGAAACATGGGCTTGACTGGCGCTCGGCGCGTGAACCACTGGCAACACTGTTTTATGACGTTCGCCATCGCGTTGAGTTTTGGCAACCCGCTGTTACGCGACAACGCTTATTGGCGGCCAGCGTGTTTGGCTATACCGTACAAGGCGAACCTGATTTTGGTTTGGAAGCCTTTGAGACCGTAGCGCAAGTCGCCCGTGCGCAGCAGCATCCCTACGCTACGATCATGCCCTCAGCGAGTCGCACCGATAAGCTGTGGCCCGAAGCAGATTGGCAGGCCGTGTTTGCTTTGCTAACCGAGCGTGGTTTGCATTTGAAATTGCTAGCCGGCAATCAACAAGAGGCCGAACGGGCGCAGGCGTTACTTGAAGGTCGTGCACAGGCGGTCGTGTTGCCGCGTGGCAGTCTGACTGAAACCGCGCAAGTCTTAGCGGCTGCGCAACTGATGGTGGGCTTGGATAGTGGGCTCACACACTTGTCGGCGGCGCTTGGTCGGCCCACGATCGGTATTTATAAAGCCTCAACGCCGGTACGCACGCCCTTAGTCGGTTCGGCCTTTACTGCCAGTCTGGGCGACCGTGGGCAATCGCCTTCGCGGCAGATGGTATTTGCTGCAATCGAGCAAGCTCTGCGCTAGTATTACGCGATGCCACAAAAGATTTATACGCTACTACTAAGACTTCTTGCACCTCTGATCTGGGTGTACATGCTGGTGCGGGCGCGTCGCGCCGGCGGCCAGTGGCAAATCTTTAGCGCTGAACGGTTTGGGGCTTATGCGTTGCCGTGGGATGGTGAGGCACCCGTTTGGGTACATGCGGTGAGTTTGGGTGAAACACGTGCGGCGCAGTCTTTGATGGCGCAGTTGCTTGCACGGGGTGAGCGCGTGCTGCTCACCCACATGACGGCCACGGGTCGCGCCGAGGGTGCGCGTTTATTTGCCAACGAGATCGCGAATGGGCAACTGCGGCAACAATGGGTGCCGTATGATTTTCCGGGTGCAACGCGAAAATTTATGCAGCACTATCAGCCTCGTATCGGCATCTTGATCGAGCGAGAGGTGTGGCCGAATCTGATTGAACAGGCACAGCTTGCAGGGGTGCCGATCATTTTAGCGAGCGCGCGTTTTTCAGAAAAATCCCAGAAGCAGGTTGAGCAGATCGACAAAGTATTTTTAAGTTTGATGCGTGAGACTTACGCAGGCTTAGACTTAACGCTGGCGCAAACTGAAGACGATGCCCGGCGCCTGTACGAGGTGGGTGCGCTCAATATCCATGTGGTCGGCAATCTTAAATTTGATGTGGCCTTGCCCGCCGTTGCGGTGGATGCGGGCCGCGCCTGGCGTCAGCGCTTGAATCGTCCAGTGATTGCGATTGCGAGCACGCGCGAAAACGAAGATGCCTTGTTTGTCAAAGCGATGGCGCAACAACAAACGTCTGCGTTGTTTCTGTTGATCCCCAGACATCCGCAACGCTTTGATGAAGCGGCGAGCTTGCTTGAGCAGGCTGGGATTGCGACGGTGCGCTGGTCGTTGCTGCGCCAAAACAGTCAAGCCGAAGCAACATTGGCCGAAATTAAAGTGGTGTTGTGCGATACCTTGGGCGAGATGCCTTTGTTTTACGCAGCAAGCGATGTGGCGATTGTGGCGGGCAGCTTTGCGCCACATGGCGGGCAAAATCTCATTGAAGCGTGTGCGCTGGGCACCCCGGTGATTGTCGGCCCCTACACCTACAATTTTGCTGAAGCCGTTGAGCAGGCCGTCGCAATTGGCGCCGCGGCGCAAATACAGTCGACCGAGTCACTTGATGCCGCGCAACGTGCGGTATCGATGGCAATAATGTGGCTAAACGACCAGCAAGGTTTAACTGAGAAACGTGAACTTGCGCGCGAGTGGGTGGCACAGCACACCGGTGCGACTAACCGGATCTTGCAGCATATTACGGAATTTGAAGCTGCCCGGGCCCAATCGTTGCCGCCTCAGCATTAAGCTGTACGTGTGACTTGCTTGCGGGCGATCTGCCTGCGTCACTGCGGGGCGGGCCAAACCAGCCTTGGCCTAGCGCGAACATGCCAAGATTCATCAACAGCAAGAGAATAAAAAGAGTTCGCATAAGATGCTGGGCTGGTGGTCAATTCAAGAAAATCGTTGTACTGTATTGCTATAAAAAGAGCATAGCAGATTAGGCGATAGGAGGAGACCGAGTGAAAGAGCGCATAAAAAGAATAGTCGCGTTGTTGTTGGGTTGTTTTTTTGTAAGTGGTGCCTGTGTACTGGCGCAACCCTACCCCAATAAACCGATTCGAATCATTGTGCCGTTTGGCCCAGGCGGCACGACCGACATTATTGCCCGATCGATGGCCAAAAAACTGACCGAGCAATTAGGCATCAGTGTTCAGGTTGAAAATAAGAACGGTGGCAGCAGCATTGTCGGATCACAGTTTGTTGCAAAAGCGGCACCCGATGGGTACACGCTGCTGATGGCGGGCTCGCCTCATGCCATTAATCCAAGTCTTAGAAAAGAAATGCCGTACGACGCGGTCAAAAGTTTTGAGCCTGTTTCTTTAATCGGTACCGTGCCGATGGTACTGGTGGTGCATCCCTCGCTGCCGGTGAAAACCTTTCAAGAATTTGTTGCCTACGGCAAAAAAAATCCAGACGCGCTGCGTTGTGGCGTGGTGCCCGGCAGTGGCAACCATATGGCAACCGAGTCGCTGAAGTTTGCAGCTGAGGTTCCGTTAATGCCGGTGCCCTATCAGTCAGATGCGCCGATGGTGGTCGACTTATTGGGTGGCCATACGAACTGTGTGGTGTTGATTTCAACGCAAGGCATTTCGTATATTCGCGAAGGTCGCCTGATCGCACTGGCCGCAACCAGTCAAGAGCGATTGCCGTTTTTGCCAAATTTGCCTACGTTGCAAGAGCTTGGTTTAACGGGATTTTTGGCGGGCTCGTGGAATGGTCTGTTTGCACCTGCGGGCACGCCACCTGAGGTGGGTGAGCTGATCGCCAAACAAATTCAACTAGCGTTAAAAGACCCCAAAATTATTGAGCAATACGAGCAAATTGGGATCACGATCGTGGGCACGGATCCGCAAGGGCAAGCAAAGTTTTTGGCGTCTGACATCGCGCGTTGGCGTGACGTCATCAAAAATGCCAATATCCCACAGCAGTAAAAAATCACTGCAGTAAAAATGAGTGTGATTAATTTTTGTTTTTAACGATAACAAAGGAAAACCAAATGTCTTCAAATGACCAAGCCGCTAAAGCCCTCGAACAAGAAGCGCTTAAGTTAGATACACGTCGTTGTGAGGTGTTATTGGCAGGCGATGGCGCCGGGCTCGCTGCAATTGTTGATGAGGGCCTGACATACACCCACGCAACGGGCCGTCGCGATACCAAAGCAACCTATGTCGACGCTGTAACAACAGGGCGTTCAAAGTACACCCGCTTAGATCGCGAAGAAGTGACTGCGCGCGCGGTCGGCAATGCCGTGCTGGTTGAAGGTAAGGTCAACATGACGGTGGTGGTTGAGGGTGTTGAAAAGAATCTGTACAACCGTTACCTGGGTGTGTGGACCGCAGTGAGCGGTAAGCTGTTGCTGACCGCCTGGGCTTCGACAAAGCTGGTTTAACGTACACCGGGTTTTAAATATGCACATTGGCATTTTTGGCGCGGGCTCTGTTG
>JBAXLV010000184.1:0-5588 GCA_037134635.1 Alcaligenaceae bacterium | reverse complement strand
TGTTTTGTGCCACATTGATAGCCCGCGGTATTCGCCAATTCAACTGAAGCCATGACAGCGGGTAGAGCATAGGCTGGGTCACGATAAACGCCTTTCGGGCGACCGGTGGTGCCCGAGGTGTATAACATTCTGCTGCCGAGGGATGGATCTTCGATGTCGTGCGCTGGGCACGCAGCAAGCGCGTCATCATAGGATTCAAAGTCTGGGATGATGCCGCCAATTGCGAGCTTGACTTGCGCCCGAGGGGCGAGTGCGACGGCTGTTTGAGCCTGTTGCGAGTAACGGGCCTCTGCAAGCAAGGCCTTTGCTTCGCAGTTATCAAGAATATAGCCGGCCTCGTCGCCGGTGAGGTGCGTGTTAATGGGCGTGATCCGCAAACCCGAGCGCTCGAGCGCAACAATCACTTCTACAAATTCGACGCGATTTGAACAGAGTAGGGCAACGGCATCGCCTGCCTGAATGCCTCGTTGACGCAAGGCTCTGACCAATTGATTGGCACGCGCGTTGAGCGCGCTGAAAGACGTGATTCGATCCTGCTCAACGACCGCGGGTTCATCACCGTGATATTTGGCGTAGTAGGCAGTACTCATGCCTTGTTCGATACTTTGCATTCGCATGGTTTGAGCGTTCATTGTTACAGGGCTTCTCTTGCAGACTGAAATGGATGCGGGTGGGCTTTTCGTTTGATGCTTCAGTACTACTCTGGTTTGAAGCCCGACGTTTTTATAATTTCACGAAAGCGCTCAACCTCGTCAATTTGCATCTTACGCATTTGTACAGGGCCAAATGGCATCAACTCACCACCACCCGTACTCACCAGATACTCTTGCGCTTGAGGCGAAGTCAATACTTTTTGCATCGCCGTGGTTAAGATGTTCGTGACATGTTCAGGGGTTTCAGTGCGCACATATAAAGAGGTCCATAAATAGTTAGAGTATTCTGGATAGCCGCTTTCTTTAACGGTGGGAATGTTCGGAAACTCTGGCGCGCGCGTATCCCCAGTTACAGCGATCGCACGAAGTTTTCCAGACAACAGCAGGGTTGAAACACCGCTTAAATTCAGCACAGCCCAATCGAGTTGATTGCCGATTAAGTCTGTAAAGATTGGGGCCGCACCTTTGTAAGGCACCCCGACAAACTTGACCCCCGCAAGACTGTTAAACCAATCTAGGGTGAGTTGGTACGAAGTGGCATAGGTGCCAACGTTAAAAGGGCGAGGGGATTTTTTGGCTGCGTCCACGAGCTCTTCAAGGGTTTTGAAAGGCGAATTACCTGGCACGACAAACGCACCCATCCCTCGTGTTAAGCCCGAAACAGGCTTGAAGTCTGTGATCGCGTCATAAGGAAATGGGCCTTTCATCACGAGCTGGTTTAGGCCAAGTGGGCTTAATGTCCCTAAAAATATGGTGTACCCATCTGCTGGGGCGCTTTTTACAGCTGCTCCGGCGATCATGCCATTGGCGCCAGGGCGGTTTTCGATCACAACAGATTGCCCTAAAAGGGTAGAAAGCTGTTGCCCAAAGTAGCGCGCGGCATTATCTGTGCCGCTGCCCGCGGCAAGGGGTACTAATATTTTGATTGCTCGAGTGGGGTAGTCTGCAACTTGCGCGTACGCGCAGGACACAAATGCAAGAAGCGTTGAAACAAGAATCCTCACTTTTTTCATTATTATGTGTCTCTATTTTCGAGCATAAGCGATGCGCATCAGCTGTCTGATGCCTTGCTTCAAAAAAAGTAACACGCAGGTGACATAGCGTCAATGTACAGATACGATTGGGCTATTGCAGTTTGATATCGTTATCTTTGATGACTTTGCCCCAAAAAGCGGTTTGATCTGCGATCCATTGTTGAACTTCTTTAGGGTTCAACGTGACCGGTTCAGAGCCCAGTTCGAAAAACCGCTTTTGCACCTCAGGCTTAGCGGCAATTCGTTGTACTTCAGCATTGATTTTTTCGATAATAGCTGGTGGTGTACCAGCCGTTGTCATCATTCCTTGAAAAGATCCCGTGACAAAGTTTGGGACCTTTTCACTAATCGCAGGGGTTTCAGGGATTTGGCCAAAACGCTTCGGACTGGCGACGGCGATCAGTTTAAAACTACCAGCTTTGACCATTCCGTAGGTTGCCAAGAAACTGTTCAAGGTTGAATCGATTTGGCCGCCCGCTAGATCGCTTACGACCTGCGCGCCGCCTTTATAGCCAATAAAGTTCAATTCAAAGCCTAGACTTTGGCTCATGACGACGCCCGCCAAGTGTGTCGAAGTGCCGAGAGTGACACCAAGACTTAAGGGATTTTTTTGTGTCTTAGCGTAGGCAATAAACTCTTCGAAGTTGGTCACGGGCATTTGATTTTTCACCACGAGGATATGAGGTGAAAAGGCTGCAATCACGACGGGTGTTAACTCTTTGCCCGGGTTGTAGGTGAGCGAAGGCATGAGCGCAGGACTCATGGTGAAGGTGCTCATGTCGGCAAGCACAAGGGTGTGGCCATCGGGCTTGGCACTGGCGACATATTGACCACCTAGGTGGCCCGAGGCTCCAGGTTTATTTTCGACGAGTACGGTTTGTTTCCAGGTTTCGCCAAGCTCTTTGGCAAAGAGACGCGCCACGATATCTGAAGCGCCGCCAGCGGGAAACGGCACCACGATTTTGACTTGTCGCTCTGGGAAATTGGCAGCCAGATCTATCTGAGCTTGAGCATCAGTGCTAGAGATTAAAAAAGAAACTAGAGTCGCCGCACACGCAAAAACAATCCGGCTGAAGTGTCTGAGGCGCTTGCTATTATGGCGAGCTTGTTGCATGGGCTACTCCAGTAAAAGGGATTGGTGATGTAACTATTATTTAGTATGGTAACTTCAAAAAGAGAACTGACTAATTTCAATACAATAAACCTTTCCAACCCATTTTCTCTATCGGGTATTCCATGATCCTTCCAGCCCAAGTTTTACGTTTTTTAAAACATTTTCAGAGAAGCTTTATCCTATTGATGATCGGGTTCATCTGTGGGCAAGTAGCTTTCGTGTCGCAAGCGTTTGCCCAAGGGGCAGCCGCGCAAAATCAATTAGTCAAACAAAAAGCAGACGACGCAGTTACCCCCCTCTTGGCTACGCTTAAAACCTTGGTGGGCATAGAGTCTGGTAGCCGAGATCTTGAAGGTTTGGCTCAGCTTGGCGATGTCATTGCTGCCGAGCTCAAGAGTTTAGGCATGCAGGTTGAGATCATTCCAACC
The DNA here is from genome assembly GCA_037134635.1 of Alcaligenaceae bacterium. GTDB lineage: Bacteria > Pseudomonadota > Gammaproteobacteria > Burkholderiales > Burkholderiaceae_B > Zwartia. The sequence goes on along the minus strand of JBAXLV010000184.1, from coordinate 2,359 downwards.
AAAGCACCTGAGACGCATCCGCAATTAAAGGGCGCTGAGTTAGGTTCGATTGTGTACGGTCGAAAAACCGGAACCGGTAAAAAGAAGGTGTTGCTGATCGCGCACCGAGATACTGTTTATACAAAAGGCATGGGTGCCAAACAACCGTTTCGGATTGAGGGTGATCGTGCGTATGGGTTGGGAATTTCAGATGACAAAAGCGGCGTGGCGTTAATTATGCACACCGTACGCTTGTTGAATGAAATTGGTTTTCAAGATTATGAAGAGCTCGCCGTTGCGATTAACGGAGATGAAGAAATTGGTTCGCCGGGTTCAAGCCAATTTTTCATCGAGAAAGGCGGTGTATACGATGCGGTGCTTTCTTTTGAAGGCGGTGGCTATGAAAAAAACATCGTTCGGTTAGCAACCAGCAGTATCGCGATTGTTGAAATGAACGTCGAAGGTAAGGCCTCGCATGCGGGTGCACGTCCTGAGGCGGGGCGCAATGCCATCTATGAACTGTCACATCAAATCTTAAAAACCCGCAATTTTGGTGATCCGGCCTTAGGTTTGAAAATTAACTGGACTGTGATTCAGGGCGGCGGAACTCGTAACGTGATTCCCGCCTCTGCCTCAGCGATTGCCGACGTAAGGTCGTTGTTTAATAAAGATATGGACAAGATGGAGGCAGACTTAAACGCAGCGATTACAGAAAAGCTGATTCCAGATACGAAGATCAACCTGTCGTTTTACCGCAGTCGGCCTGCGTTTGAGGCGACGCCAGCGTCACGAGTTATCGCCGCGCGGGCTGTTGAGATCTTTAAAGAGATTGGCCAGCCCCTGCAAGTTGCTGAAGTCGCAACGGGCGGTGGAACTGATGCTGCGTTTGCGGGGTTAAAGCCTAAGGGTGGTGTGCTCGAAAGTTTTGGCTTGCGAGGCTATGGCGCGCACTCCAATGACGATGAATACGTCTTTATTGACTCGATTGCTCCGCGTTTATATTTATCGACCAGAATGGTGATGGATATCGGTAGCGGGCAAGTTAAGTGGTAACGTGTATATAGCCGTTAAGTGAGCTGTGCTGTTATTGAAAGGAGAGTGGTCATGAAACAAACAGAATTGACTCAAGAACTTGTGTTGGCTGTCGCCGTCAAACAGGCAGGGCTAGAAAAAACGTTTCAACAATTTCCGGAAGACATTTCGATTGCATTTAATACAGTGGCTAAATTGCGTGCAGCCGGTCAGTTGTCATGCGATCCCCTAACCGAGTTTTGGCCACCGATGCGAGTGAAGGAGTAAACCATGCACTGGATGACTGCTGCTGAGATTGCCTCGGCCTACCGAAAGAAAACCTTTTCTCCCGTCGAATTAACGCAAAATCTTTTGGCGAGAATTGATGCACTCAACCCAAAATGTCACGCCTTTATCAGCGTTGATCACGAAGGTGCGTTAGCGTCCGCACGCGAGGCCGAACGCGAGATCTTTGCGGGTCGCGCGTTAGGGCCTCTGCATGGTATCCCCCTTGGCATCAAAGATATTATCGATGTCGCCGGACAGACTACGACCTGCCACTCAAAGATCCAACTCGAGCATCGCGCTACCGAAGATGCGCAAGTGATCCGCAAACTACGTGCTGCGGGCGTCACCTTGATGGGTAAATTAGCCTTGCACGAGTTCGCCATTGGCGGTCCCTCGTTTGATTTACCGTTTCCACCCGCACGCAATCCCTGGAATCTGAATCATCATCCAGGTGGTTCATCTTCTGGCTCGGGGGCTGCCTTAGCGGCGGGGTTGGTGCCGCTCGCCTTAGGTACCGACACCGGTGGCTCGATACGTAACCCGGCAGCCTGCTGCGGAATTGTGGGTTTAAAAGCCACTTATGAATTAGTGTCACGCCGCGGGGTGTTCACGCTGTCTTCAACTTTGGATCATGTAGGGCCCATGGCCCGCACCGTCGAAGACACGGGCTTGTTGTTAAATGCAATGGCCGAGCCTCAAGGCGATCGCTTGGCGCCTAACTATGTTGCTGACTTAACGCGCGGGGTCAAAGGTTTACGTATTGGGTATGTGCGACATTTTCACGAGGTTGATGAAATCGCTCATCCTGACGTAGCTGCAGCACTCGATGACGCTGCCAAAGTATTCACAAAACTCGGGGCGGTGGTCACCGATGTCAAACTGCCGCCTTTAAACGATTTTTTGACACCACAAAAGCTTTTGATGATGGCAGAAGGTTGGGCTGTGCACGAAAAGTGGTTGCGCGAGCGCCCGCAGGATTATGCACAAATGTCACGACGCAAGCTGTTGACTGGGGCCTTTGTCACGGGCGGCGAATATGTTCAATCCATGCAAATGCGCCGTATTCTGATTGACGCTGTCG
>JBAXLV010000183.1:0-5592 GCA_037134635.1 Alcaligenaceae bacterium | reverse complement strand
AGTGTGTCATCTTATCGAAATAAGCCTCTTTTTTCACATTCGTTGGATTGTTAAATATGGCAGTGAAATCTTTAAAGACTCGCCCAGTATCCAATGCAGCCCAATCAATTTCTTCTTGCATATCAGTGGAGCGATCAATTAATCTAAAATAGCGCTCATCCATAGACCCAAAAAGACCCTTGCTCCAAAACTGCTGCATCATAGGTTTGTACTCACGCAGCAGACCAAGATTCGGAATAATAGATTCCATCGTAACTACATAGTTGCCATTGCCGTAATGACCTTCAATTGCAGCCTTGATGCACTGTTCAAAGTAAGCCACTACATAACGGGCATAACCCCCGAAAATCTCATCCCCCCCTTGTCCGCCCATAACCACCTTCACATGTTGAGCGGCCAATTTAGATACCATGTACTGAGGAAAAGAGCCTGGTCCTGCAATGGGAAAATCTAGGTGGTAAATGACATCTTGAATGTGGTTGCGAAAATCATTTGAAGAAATATCCATGCACTGAAGCACCCCATCGGTAGCAGCGGTAGCAGCGTAGGCATAGCGACTTTCATCATATCCAGGGTAATCAGTAAATCGGCCATGAAAACCTAAGCGAGAAGCCGAGGTATTTGACTGAGCCAATCGATAAATCAGGCTGGAATCAACGCCTCCCGATATATAGCTACCCACCGGCACATCACTACGGCCATGTAAAGCAATCGAATCTTCCAGCAATTCACGTAGGCGATTATTAAAATAACTGGGACTATGATCGTAGTCAATTTCATAACTTACATCCCAATATCGCCAAATTCGTACTTGACCATTCTCCACCGACAAAGCATGTCCGGGAAGCAGCTGGTGAATACCATCAAATAATGTCTTCTCGCCGATCGTGTACTGAAAGGTTAAATATTCAGCAAAGGCAGCATCATTAGTTCTGATACTAGGCAGAAATGGTAATAGTGCCTTAGCCTCTGAGGCAAAATAAAAAATGTTTTCTACAACTGCATAATAAAAAGGCTTGATCCCAAAGCGATCGCGCGCGCAAAAAAGCCGCTTATTCCTTTCATCCCACAGGGCAAATGCAAACATTCCACGCAGATGATCTAAGCAGCTATCACCAAAGCGATCATAAGCAGCTAAGATGCATTCAGTATCCGAATGGGTGTGAAAATTCCAATAGTGCTTAAGTGAAGCCCGCAATTCCGGATAGTTGTAAATTTCACCGTTATAGGTCAGCACCGTGCCATTGGCACCATGCATTGGCTGAGCGGCGGATTCAGACAAATCGATAATAGCTAGGCGGCGATGCACCAAACCAACATGCTCACTGTTGCTTTGCCATTGACCCAAACCATCGGGACCACGATGAGCAATTAAGCGTGACATCGCTGCTAGTCGCTGTTTGAGCGCCGGAATACGCAGATTAGCAAGAGATATTTGTCCTGCAATGCCGCACATATTAAATAGTCTCCAAGACTTTTATTAAAGCCATCGTATTTTTCTCTGGATCAAAGTACTTCTCGGCAAAAAGCCGGGACTCCTTTCCCTTTTGGCGACGGTAACCCTCATCTGTCACCAATTTCTTCAGAGCACCATAAATCGTGTTGGTGTCAGCCTCAACAATTGGCAAACCCTCGTATTCAGGAAAGGTCTTTAGAAAAAAAGCTTTCCATGACGGACGGAGATAACAAACGACAGGCTTACCTAATGCCATGGTTTCTACCCCCGTAGAACCCCACCACCCGACGATCAATTGCTCTACCACGATATCTGCTTGAACTTGATAAAAACGCATCAGATTAGAAGGAGTGTTGTTAATGTGAAAATATTCAACCAAATATCCCTCTTCTTTTAACTTGTCTATTGCTGCAAGCACATAAGGGGATCCCTTAATATTGCGCCCTTGCCAGCTCCGGCCACTTTTTTCCAAATAAGTACTGTGCAGTATTCGAATTCCTCCAGTATCCACTAGAACATGCTCCTCGGGAATTTTTAAACTTGGGTGCCATAGGTTCAAATCTATACACTTCCATTGTCTAAATTTTTCTGTGTACTGAAGTGATATCTGAGGAGTGCAAGATTCAATTGCTGAATCAAAATAGCGCCTTAATCGACTAAAATTAAGCACATTTAGCTGATCATCGCACCTATCGCTTGCTCCACAGTTACCACAGACGTTACCTTGATCAAGTCTACTCCAGTCAGACTTTGTGTCAATGTCACGGCAACCCGTTGGCAAATAAATTAGCTTTACTCCAAATATTTTAGATAACCAGAGTTCCAAGAGAAAATCTGAACCAAAAAGCCGATTAAGGCCCAGTTTCTTTTCAAAATAACTAAAGAGCGGCGGCCGTCCATGATACAAATGAAATTCATATCTCCAAAATACAGTAAACCACCAGAACAGTTTTATTAAATAATTGATAAATTTAGACGAAATTAAAACATTGCCCAATAACGCAGGAGGGCGAATTACACTCTCTTGCGAGTAAAGTAATTGCTCAGGATAATCCGATGGCACTAAAATATCGGCCAACCAACCTAGCTTTCTGAACTCATCCCGATAGAAAAAAGTGCAGTGATAGTCTGGTCGAATAAATAATATCGACCGCTTTCTTTTTAACATCTCAGTTTGCTCCAAACGTAATCACGCTCACTAGCGGATAATATTATCCTGGTAGCGAATAAAAAGAATCCAATTAGTATTAATGAACTCGCCACGGCAGTAATAAATAGGTCATCATTCAGACTACTCGTGCTCCAGTAAATCAAGCCACTTGCAATCCCCACCGAAAGCAAAATTTTTATGATGCGCGACCATTCATAGTCAACTCGTAGATAGACACGCGCCACTGACCAAGCGAGAATAGGCAGCAGCAGGTAACTGATAAATGTTGCGATTGCTGCGCCGACAATGCCAAAGTCCGGTATCAGCCAGATATTCAATCCAATATTTGTAATCGCTGCCACCCACTCAATCGCAGACTGCATATGGAGTTTTCTGGAAAAATAGATACCTGGCAGCATGATCAAATAACAACCTTTTAACATATAGGCGGCTGCTATCAACCCCACTACTTTGTATGCCTCATGGAAAACCGGAGCAGTCATAAGCACCACAACCGGTTTTGAAAAAAAGAAAAACAGTACGACCAAACCACCAAATCCAAGTAGATAGTACGTCAGCACCCGCGCAAAAACATGGCGAGCCTCATCATGCTTATTAATATACGAAGTGAAAAATGGAGGCCACGCAGTTGCAAATGCCCCCATTGCTACAGACATCACCAAGCCGAAACTGTAACCAACTGAATATTTACCAAGCGCATCGAGCCCCACCATACGCTCGATCATCTGCCGATCGGCATAATCAATGAGCAAAAAGGCGAAGAGTCCGAAAATACTCGGAAAGCCTATATGTACCAGCGGCCCAATAAGGTCAATATCAATTTTTAGTTTCAGCTTGCGTGCTACCACCAACCAGTTCACCAACAACATTATCCCGTTGGCTAAGGTTGTAGCCAAGATCAAGCCCGCTACACCAATACGTTCCACAACCACAAACCAAATAGACAAGCCAATGGTAGCCAAGGAGCTTATGAGCGTAATGACTACATACTGCTTAACCTTCTCCTCCATTCGCAGATAAGCAAGCCAAGGATCCGCAATGGTGCTGAATACTAAACCTAAGACTGAGAGCCGAATCAGGGATGCATAGCGATCTGTTTGAAACATCAATTCACTCAAGGTAGGAGCTGCGAGAAGCACCAGCCCGTACCAAAAAAAACTGTTTGCGATAAGCAAAAGCGTAGTGGACCAAATGATGGATGGCCGCCGCGCGGTATCTTGCTCGCCGAAATAGATCACCCCCATGGAGCTGCCAGTACCCAGCGTGAACAAACCGCTTAAGGCAACGCCAATCAGTGCTATCAAGGCCACGACACCATAGTCTTCAGGCGTGAGCACCCGCGTAAAAAACGGCAACAGCAACAAACCCATGAAGCGTTGCAACATCCCACCAATGCCGTAAATGAGCGACCCCTTAGCCAGCCGGGCTAGTGCAGTCTTTAGCATTTGTTCTCACGAAGCAATAACCCGACACCTTCCCATCCCAAATTCATTGCCGCATCAATGATTGACAGCCCGGCGACAAATTCCTCGCGCCCCTGCTGCGGGTAAACCGGATGAACAAAACGCTGATACGTTAGCGTGATGCCACGATCCTTGAAAATTGCTTCATCCTGATAACCGTCAGCTCCACCCCCGCACATATAAATACTGCCGCCCAGCAAGTGCGTGAGCGAACAGAGCAACTCGTTGGAACTACCCTCATGAGGTAGGTATGAAGATCGCTGAAGTTTATTGACATCCAAGCCAAGACGATCAGCAATAGCGGTAACTGCCCGAATGTTGTATTCAGCTATATTCGCCTCTAGGTTCAGCAACAACGGGGCGATCAACTCGAGCGTTTCATTAAAAAACGGGTGACGACGGTAATTGGTTTCGATGCTTTTTAGTAGCTTTTCACGCCAAGGGTTATCAGCCAAGAACCGCATTTCCTGAATAGTGCGGGTGCCGTGGTAACTACGATCGATCGCCGCAGTCGCCCAGCGAGCCTCATCGCTAATTAAAAGCTTCACACGATTAGACCAGCTGCCGCCGGTTTTAGAAAACTGCACATCGTCAAAAAAAACAAATACATCACCACTTTTAATCTTAGAAAAATACCCTAGCCACGGGAAAAAGTTGGGCTGATGTATAGCAATCGTCTTATTCATCGTGGTTCAATCGCCCCATCATAGCCACATCAATCCATTTGCCGTCAATAAAAGCTGCCTCTCGCATTAAACCCTCGTGCTTGAAACCACACTTCCCATAAGTTTTAATAGCTCTTTCATTGCTACTAAAAACACTCAAATAAATGCGATGGATATTTAAATCGGCAAAACCGAAACGACATAAAAGTTCAACAGCTTCGCTGCCATGCCCTTTGCCGTGAAAGCTTTCATCACCAATACGGATCTGTAATTCGGCGCTGCGGTGTCGCCAGTTGATATTGAAGAGCTGGCAGGTGCCAATAACCTGCTCTGTTTCAATTTCTTCAATGACGAATATCACCAGATCCAACCGCTTGTTCAGCATCGAATCTATCCAAGCCTCATAATCGATATCTGAAATCGGATAGTAGGGCGAATTGAATATCACCAAATCGCGATTATTAATCCAGCGGTAAAGCAGTGCCGCGTCTTCCCGGCGCAGCGGTCGCAAACGGGTTCGGTCAGCCACCATAGCCCCCCCAACGCTGCCATACTTAAGCGCAGTAACGCCCCACGGCGTCAGTTGCTGTTCAAACGTAACCCTGGCCCCTGCTGCATCCACATAAAACGCCGGAGGCAAAGGCGGCAGAAGTGCCCGAATCTTGTTATAGACGGCAATAACAGGTTCATTCCAGGAAAACCGGCCATCTTCAGGAGTACGGCGACGGCAATAATTCGCCTCGATAACATCTTGTTGCTGGGCCTGCCATTCGCCCGCCAATAAAGACTCAAGATTGGCCTCGATCAAGTCGTCGGTGGCATCGGAAATACGCTCAT
>JBAXLV010000182.1:0-5596 GCA_037134635.1 Alcaligenaceae bacterium | reverse complement strand
GGCGCGTGGCCAAGGCTTGGGTAGCGCAGTGCTCGAAGCGCTAGTGAACCACGCTCGGAATAAGGGTTTTTCTGAAGTCGTTTTGTCGGCGCAGACCCATGCAAAAGGGTTTTATTTGCGGCACGGCTTTGTTCAAGAGGGAGAAGAGTACTTTGACGCAAATATCTTACATATTTTGATGCGTCAGAAGTTCTGAATCATAAAAGCCAGGTACTTTATGCTTTACACTTCAGTGGTGCCCAGGAGAGGACTCGAACCTCCACACCTTTCGGCACACGGACCTGAACCGTGCGCGTCTACCAATTCCGCCACCTGGGCCTAACTTGTACTCAAGAAGCACCGCATTATAAGCGAGATTTTAGCTTTGGCAAAACGCCTTCCTCCCAATATCAAGAACACTCGCACGGCGACTGTTACCCCTGAAAACATCCCTGATTTTGATCCCGATGTCCCCAGTCGCGAGCAAATTCTAGAGGCATTGCGCATCGCGCCAGCGCCCCTTTCACCCGAAGATTTGGCCGTTCGCATGAATCTGACGCGCGAAGAAACCCTGACTGGGTTTGATCGCAGAATCGCGGCAATGGAGCGCGACGGCCAATTGTTGCCCAATCGCAAGGGCGTTTTGCTGCTGGCCAATAAGCTCGATTTTGTTGCGGGTCGGGTTCAGGGTCACCGTGATGGTTTTGGCTTCTTAGTGGCAGATGCAGGTGGTCAAGATATCTTTTTGTCTCCGCGTGAGATGCAAAAGGTTTTGCATGGCGATCGCGTGTTGGTCAAACCGACGGGTGAATATCGTGGCAAGCCTGAGGGTACGATCGTTGAAGTCATCGAGCGACGAACAAATCGGTTAGTTGGGCGCTTTTTAAATGAACGGGGCATGACAATTGTCGTTCCTGAAGATCAACGGATTAAGCATGATGTCTTGATTCCGCCGGGTGATACTGGTGGCGCTCAGCACGGGCAAGTTGTATCGGTCGATATTATTGAGCAGCCCTCACGACATAAACAGCCGCTTGGGCGTGTGGCCGAAATTTTGGGCGAAATTGATGACCCGGGTATGGAAATCGAGATCGCCGTTCGAAAGTTTGATGTGCCGGTTGATTTTTCAGAGGCCGCGTTGCGTCAGGCCGAAAAACTGCCTGAACTCGTTCGTAAAGCAGACTTAAAAGATCGGGTTGACTTGCGCGATGTGCCATTTATTACGATCGACGGTGAAGACGCCCGTGACTTTGATGATGCGGTGTATTGTGAACAAGTCGATATGGGCGAAGCGCGTAAGCGACCCGCCTGGCGATTATTGGTTGCGATTGCGGATGTCAGTCATTATGTGACGCCAGAAGATGCGCTAGACGAAGCAGCGCGCGAGCGCGGCACCAGCGTTTATTTTCCGCGGCGCGTGATCCCGATGCTGCCCGAAAAACTCTCGAATGGGTTGTGCTCGCTGAACCCGTCGGTAGATCGGCTGGTATTGGTATGCGATATGGTGATCCCCCTGTCGGGTGCGAAAGCAGGTACAGTTTCAGCGTATCAGTTTTATAACGCTGTGATTCATTCGCACGCGCGTACGACCTACAACCAGGTTTGGGAATCGCTTCAGCAACCTCAAGGCCCCGTCGCGCGGGGTTTTGCCAAAGTGATGCCGCATATCACCGATTTATATGAACTGTTTAAGTTGCTCTCGCAAGGGCGCAAAGAACGCGGTGCAATTGATTTCGATACGGTTGAAACAAAAATCGTTTGTAACGAGCTCGGTCGAATTGAAAAAATTATTGGCGTGGTACGCAACGATGCGCACCGCCTGATTGAAGAATGTATGTTGGCGGCTAACACGTGTGCAGCTGATTTTATGTTTCGCAGTAAACATATTGGCCTGTATCGGGTGCACGAAGGACCGACCCCTGAAAAACTGCAAGCCTTGCGTGAGTTTTTACGAACGCTTGGTTTGAGTCTGGGCGGTGGAGCAGATCCGACTTCGGCCGATTATGGTGCGGTGCTGGATAAAGCGCGGGCGCGCCCCGACTATGGCCTTTTACAAACGATGTGCCTGAGATCAATGCAACAAGCCATTTACAGCCCTGACAATATGGGTCACTTTGGTTTGTCGTATCCGGCTTACACCCATTTCACGTCACCGATTCGACGCTATCCCGATTTACTCACGCACCGTGTGATCAAAGCGCTTCTGAAAAGCCAGCGCTATCAACCGGAATTGCATGGTTTTGTCTCGGCCCCCGGTGCAACATTGCGCGAGCACGAGCACGATGTGTGGGAAAAGCTTGGGCTGCTGCTGTCGGCCAACGAACGTCGCGCTGATGATGCCTCGCGAGATGTCGAAGCGTGGTTGAAATGTTGGTTTGTCAAAGAGCGTGTCGGCGAAGTTTTCAGTGGTCGAGTGACAGGTGTCGCTAGTTTTGGCATTTTTGTAACGCTTGACACCTTGCACGTTGAAGGTATGGTGCATGTGTCTGAGCTCGGAACTGAATACTTTCAATTTAACGATGCAATGCATGAGCTGCGAGGCGAACGCACAGGGATGCGTTACCGTTTGACGGATGCGGTGCAAGTGCAGGTCGCACGTGTTGATCTTGAGGCGCGACGCATTGAGTTTAGGCTGGTGACGGGCACGACGTTTGATGCGCTGCGCAAGGCGGCGACGCGCGTCGAAGACCCAGGTGCGAAGCGAATCAAGAAAGCGGCAGCACCCAAACCACCCGAACTTAAGGGGCAAATCGCCAAAGTGCGTCGAGCCGAGGCTAAAAAAACAGCACGACAAGATAATGCCCGCCCGACCAAAAAAACGACGCATGTAGGCAAAAAGCCGGGCGCTAAAAAATCTGCCCGAAAAGGGCGTTAGGACCCTTCATGGCTACCACTCAAATGCTCGCAGGCTTTCATGCTGTGATTGCGCGCCTGCGCCAAGCGCCCGATTCTGTCCGTGAAGTCTATGTCGAAGCGCAACGGCGCGATAAGCGAATGCAGGCTTTTATTGCGACAGCGACTCAGGCGGGGCGGGTGGTGCATCCGGTCGGAACCGATCGCCTGGATGGCTTGGCAGGAGGTTCACGTCATCAGGGGGTTGTGGCGGTCGCAGATACGCGCAAACTGGCGGATGACTTGGATGAGGTGCTGGATGCCGTTCAGGGGCCCGTTTTATTGCTCGTGCTAGACGGGGTCACCGATCCACATAATTTGGGGGCTTGTTTGCGTACGGCTGATGCGGCCGGTGTGCATGCCGTGGTCGCACCCAGAGATCGCGCCGTGGGTTTGAATACGACGGTTCAACGTGTAGCCTGTGGGGCGGCAGAATCCGTACCTTACTTGATGGTGACCAATCTGGCTCGAACCATGCGCGAACTCAAGGACCGAGACGTCTGGTTAGTCGGAACCGATGACTCTGCGACACAAAGTATTCATCAGACCGATGGCAAGCGCTCAATGGCGTGGGTCATGGGCGCAGAAGGCGAGGGGATGCGGCGTCTCACGCGTGAAACCTGCGATGAACTTGTGACGATCCCAATGCTGGGTAGTGTTGAGAGCTTAAATGTTAGTGTCGCCACTGCAGTTTGCCTGTACGAGACTGTGCGCCAGCGTCAGCGGTAAACTAGATTTTTAAAGTGAGTATGCAATGAGCCAGACCAAACAAACGACTCAATACGGATTTACCACGACTATTTTGCATGGCGATCGAAAGTTATCGGTTGAACACGGTGCGGTGCATAAGCCTATCCATACTTCGACTCAATATGCATTTTCTGATTCACGCGAATTAGCCGCTGTATTTCAGGGTAAAGCGGGTTATACCTATGCAAGGCAAGGGACACCCACCACGGATGCTCTTGAAAAGAAAATCAACAAAATGGAAGAGGGTGTTGCGACGCTGTCTTTTGCCACAGGAATGGGTGCACTGACCGCGCTGTTTACGACGCTCTTGCGTGCAGGGGATCATCTGCTTTCTAGTCAATTTATTTTTGGCAATACGAATAGCTTGTTCGGTACGCTTGAATTGCTGGGGATTGAAATTACGCTGGTTGACCCGACCGATGTTCAGGCTGTGGCCGCGGCAATTCGTCCAAATACCAAAATGCTCTTCACTGAAACCATCGCCAATCCGGGTACGCAAGTGGCCGACCTTGAGGGTCTGGGCCACTTGTGTCAAGAACACAATTTGGTTTACGTGGTGGATAACACGGTGACTTCGCCCTGGTTATTTCGGCCGAAGGTGGTCGGTGCCTCGATTGTTATGAATGCCCTATCTAAGCATATCGGTGGTCACGCCAATGCACTGGGTGGTTCGTTAACCGATACCGGCTTATACGACTGGGCGCAGTATGGCAATATTTTGGACGTTTATAAAAAAGGCCCACCTAGCGGTTGGGCGATCACACAGATTAAGAAAAAAGGCCTGCGAGATATGGGGGCAACCCTATCGGCCGATGCTGCGCATCGAATCGCAGTGGGCGCTGAAACTTTATCGTTACGGCTCGATAAAATTTGCGGTAATGCAATGGCGCTTGCTTCTTTTTTGTCAAAACACCCTGGGGTGCAACGCGTAGCTTACCCGGGGCTTACAGATCACCCGCAACACGCCCGAGCTGCTCAATTATTCGGTGGCAAATTCAGTATGCTGATTGCCGTTGAATTGGTCGATACGATTGACGCGCTTGATTTTTTAAATCATTTGCAAATTGCAATCTTAGCGACTCACGTGGGTGATACCCGAACGCTTGCTTTGCCGGCGGCACATACAATTTATTACGAGATGGGCCCGGCAGTGCGCGCTAAGATGGGGATCGCAGACGGCTTGATTCGCCTCTCGGTTGGTATCGAAGATCAAGAAGATTTGATTGCTGATTTTGAACAAGCATTTATTGCATGTTCAAAAAGTCGGTAACATAAAAACGGGGCGCGTGCACTTCAATTTAAGTCAGTGTGATAAAAATAATATCTAAAATCGCACTGACCTAGTGCAGGCTTGTCATTATTTTATTCATATAAATATCAATAAAAATGAGGCTCTCAGGGCTTTTGCGCTTGACAGGCAAGTTATGCAGTGGCCTAATGGCATCTCGAATAGATGCCTGCCTGAGCAGGCGTTTTAGCCTCTGCACTGAGTGCTCGCACGTTTCAGATTTTAGTAGACTTCTAATACGTTACTCCCCAAGGAAATTTTCAATATGAACAAAACAGAATTGATTGATCACATCGCCACTAAAGCCGACATTTCTAAAGCAGCGGCAGGCCGATCACTCGACGCGATGATTGCTGCAATCAAAGCAACGCTTAAAAAAGGTAATTCGGTGACCTTAGTTGGTTTTGGTACGTTCGCGGTGTCGCAGCGTGCTGCGCGTACAGGTCGTAATCCACGTACCGGCGAGGCCATTAAAATTAAAAAAGCAAAAGTGCCTAAATTTCGTCCAGGTAAAGCTTTAAAAGATGCACTGAATTAATCTAGCCGTATTTGCCAAAAAGATGCGTTTCGCTATAATGTGAAACGCATTATTTTTTTGTAGTCTTTATTAGCCCTTTGGTTCATATGTCGCGCTGTCGTTGTATAGTGCGCACAGTCAAATCTTAGGGTGCTTAGCTCAGTTGGTAG
>JBAXLV010000181.1:0-5616 GCA_037134635.1 Alcaligenaceae bacterium | reverse complement strand
GAGTTGACCGTCCGCTGACTCGCGGTAATACATCACCTGATCTTTATCAACCGGGATATATTTTTGCCCTTCAGGGGCATAAATACCAATCTGCCTGAACAAGCCTTCCATACCAAAGGTGCGTGATTCATCCGCCAAAATTGGCACCACACGCGGGCCGATATCTTTGTCACGCAACACTTGATTCAACACACGAACAAACGCCTGGGTTGTCGAAATCTCACGCCCCTCGACCGTTGGCTCAAGTACAGGACGAAGAACCTCTAGCGCCGTGGCTTTGAGCTCTTCATCCGCACGGGTGCGACGTTTAGGCAAATAGCCGCCAAGTGCTTTACGTCGCTCGTGTAAATAAAGCGTTTCGGGCGAATCCTCAGCAGGCTTGTAGTAAGGCAACTCTTCAAGCTTGCTATCAGGCACCGGAATGTTGTATCGATCGCGAAACTCGCGAATGGTGTCAATATCTAATTTCTTTTGCTGATGTGATGGGTTTTTAGCCTGCGCAATGTGACCCAAGCCATAACCCTTGATCGTCTTGGCCAGAATCACAGTTGGTTGGCCTGTATGCGCCGAGGCCGCTGCAAAAGCGGCATAGACCTTGTGGGGATCATGACCCCCGCGGTTCAAGCGCCAAACATCTTCATCACTCATGCGAGAAACCATTTCAAGCAACTTCGGATGCTTGCCGAAAAAATGATCACGAACGAATTTACCATCGTTGGCCTTATAGGCCTGATATTCACCATCGACGGTTTCTTCCATAATCTTACGCAAGATGCCTTCTTTATCGCTTGCGAGCAAGGGATCCCATTAACCGCCCCAAATCATTTTGATGACATTCCAGCCGCTGCCGCGAAAATCACCTTCTAGTTCTTGAATGATTTTTCCGTTACCACGGACCGGTCCATCTAAGCGTTGCAGGTTGCAGTTAATTACGAAGATCAAGTTATCTAGTTTTTCGCGTGCAGCCAAACTAATTGCGCCCAGTGATTCGGGCTCATCCATCTCACCATCACCGCAAAAAACCCAAACTTTACGCTTGCTCGTATCTGCGATCCCCCGTGCATGAAGGTATTTTAAAAAGCGCGCTTGATAGATCGCCATCAATGGCCCTAAGCCCATCGATACTGTTGGAAACTGCCAAAACTCAGGCATCAATTTAGGGTGCGGGTACGACGACAGACCTTTACCGCCGACTTCTTGGCGAAAATTATTTAACTGATCCTCAGTTAAGCGCCCTTCTAAGTACGCACGACCGTACACACCTGGTGACGAGTGCCCTTGAAAGTACACGAGGTCTCCACCACGCTCAGGCGTATCGGCATGCCAGAAATGATTTTGTCCGCAACCTATCATGGTCGCTAGCGACGCAAACGAAGCGATATGACCACCAAGGTCTCCACCATCAGGCGGATTATGTTTGTTGGCCCGCACCACCATCGCCATTGCGTTCCAACGGATGTAATGACGAATACGCGCTTCAAGTTCTTGATTACCCGGGTGCGCAGGCTCGAGCGCCGTAGGGATCGTATTCAAATAGGCGGTGTTCGGCGAAAACGGAATGTGCGCGCCCGAGCGACGCGCTAGATCGGTCAGTCGCTCTAGCAAGTAATGGGCGCGCTCTGGACCTTCGCGGTCAAGTACTGCCGCCAGAGCGTCTAACCACTCTTGAGTTTCGAGCAGGTCTTCATCATTCAGTGCATTGAAAGCGGCAGCTTGTGGTGCCATAGCAATCTCCGTGGTGATAGCCCATTGGATATGGTGAGGCTACCTGTTTTTTGGGTATTTTCCGCATTCTAGGTACTACAGACGAATGCAGCAACAAATATTTCATGTTGCGGTATTGTTTTTCATATTATGAAATATATCGCTTGTTTTGCCGCAACAACAAGACTGTCAAGCAAAAACTCGGGATAACCCGACTAAAATGTCCACCTTATGGATTTCGCGCATGTCCAACTCTTCTAAATCAGTTCTAGCCACTCCGTTCCTTGACCAAGCCCGTCTGCGTCGCCGCAGATGGTATTGGCTCACGCCCATGTTGGTCTTGGTGCTCTATGCCTGCGTCATGGGCGTTTTCTTTTGGCTGCAACGCATCCATGACGGCAGCGTCATGTTCGTCACAATTGATCAAGAGTTACGGCAAAACCGTTTGATCTGGGTTGTTGTCGCGCTGTCGGTCGTGATCGTGATCGCGCTATTGATGTTGTGGCGCTACACGCGTTACCGCTCTGAGGCTGAAGCGGCCCTCATCGCAGAAACGGGTTTTAGACGGGCCATGGAAAACTCGATGTCAACAGGCATGCGCGTGATTGACCTTGAGGGGCGCATTGCCTACGTGAACCCCGCCTTCTGCCGAATGATCGGTTGGAACGAGGCTGATCTCATCGGTCGCTTACCGCCGTTTCCCTACTGGGTACCCGGGCGCTACGAGTCGCATCAACAAACGTTAGACAATCTCATGCTCGGTAAAACGCCTAGCTCTGGGATTGAATTAGAGGCCCAGCGCCGAGATGGCTCTCGGTTTAATGCACGCATGTACGTCTCTCCCCTCCTTGACCCCAAAGGCACTCAGGTCGGCTGGATGACGTCGATGACGGACATTACCGAGCCCAAGCGTATTCGCGAGGCGCTCACCGCTGCTCACGAGCGCTTTATGACGGTACTTGAAGGTTTGGACGATTCAATCTCAGTGACCGCTGACTCAGAAGAAGGACTTGAGTTGCTGTTCGCAAACCGCACGTATCGACGTTTTTTTGGTGCACAAACCAGCGGTCATCATGAACTGCTCGCCGGGCGACGCGGTCGCTACACCGAAGAATCGGTTGAAATCTTTTCAACGACGGTACAACGCTGGTTCGAAGTGCAGCATCGCATGCTCGCTTGGACGGACGGACGCAAGGTACGACTACAAGTCGCGCGTGACATCACCGAGCGTCGCCAACACGAAGAAACGTCAAGAGTTCAACAAGAAAAAATTCAAATCACCAGCCGTTTGACAACGATGGGCGAAATGGCCTCGTCCTTGGCGCATGAACTGAACCAGCCCTTAACCGCGATCACCAACTACAGCATGGGCGTGGTCGCCATGGTGAAAGCGGGTCATACAGACATCGAAACCCTACTACCTGCGCTAGAAAAAACTGCAGCCCAAGCGCAAAGAGCAGGAAAAATCATCAGCCGCATCCGTGAATTTGTTAAGCGTAGCGAACCGCGTCGGCAAGCCATCCAAATGCAAGCCGTCATTGATAACGCTGTGGGTTTAGCTGAAATTCACGCCCGCAAGCACCGCGTGGCGATTGCTACAACGATTCCTGAGAACCTACCTGATGTGCTTGCAGATCCCATTCTGATCGAACAGGTGCTGCTCAACCTGCTCAAGAATGGCCTCGAAGCCATGGATCAAAGCGCAGTTGACACGCTTTCACTGACCGTCACTGCGCATGATAACCAAATAGAATTAGCCGTCATCGATCACGGCCATGGCTTAACCGACCCAGAACGCCTATTTGAACCATTTTTCAGTACGAAGTCCGAAGGACTTGGAATGGGGCTCAATATTTGTCGCACAATTATCGAGTCGCATCACGGACGCCTTTGGGCCACCAGCAATCCAGAAGGCGGTACTATCTTTCGCTTTACACTACCCTGCGTCGATCCTGACGCAATTCCGTTGCAAAATCAGTCCGAGGAGCTCCCCGCATGAACCTTCCACAAGTCGCCAGCACCGTTTACATCGTTGATGACGACGAAGCCGTTCGTGATTCATTGCGTTGGTTACTTGAAGCAAATAGCTATCGCGTTCGAGCCTACTCAAGCGCAGAATCCTTTTTGGCCGAATACGATGAGCAGCAAGCTGGCGTCCTGATTGTTGACGTTCGTATGCCCGGCATGAGTGGACTCGAATTACAAGAACATTTGATTGCCCGAAAATCACCAATGCCGATCGTGTTTATCACGGGGCATGGCGATATACCAATGGCAATTTCAACGATGAAAAAAGGCGCGGTCGACTTTTTAGAGAAGCCTTTCGATGAAACAGCCTTACGCGAAATTGTGAGCCGCATGTTTGAACAGGCGAATCAGCGTCTCTCGCAAGCCAAGGCAGTACGCCAACACGAAGCCATGTTGGCGCGCTTAACAACGCGCGAACAACAAGTCCTTGAGCGTATCGTCGCCGGGCGTTTGAACAAACAAATTGCCGATGACTTGGGCATTAGCATCAAAACCGTTGAGGCCCACCGCGCCAACATCATGGAAAAACTACAGGTCACCACGGTCGCAGACTTAATGAAAGTCGCCCTAGCCAAACCCGAGGTCAGTGCATGACCGGTCGAATCATTGACGGAGTCGCTTTAGCAGCAAAAATTCGCGAAGAGGTTGCCACGCGAACAACCGCTTTAATTGCCGCAGGAACCAAACCTGGTTTGGCCGTCGTCTTAGTTGGTAGCGACCCTGCTTCGCAAGTTTATGTAAAAAACAAAGTTGCGGCCTGTCAAAAGGCGGGCCTGCACTCAATGCTTGAACAGTATCCCCCAAGCCTGACGGAAGCTGAACTGCTTGAACGCGTGCGCGTGCTCAACGCCGACCCCACGATTCATGGCATCTTGGTGCAACTGCCCTTGCCGGCTCACATCGATGCTCACTTAGTGATCGAAACCATCGCGCCCGAAAAAGATGTTGACGGCTTTCATGTCAGCAATGCCGGTTTGCTCATGACTGGCAAACCCTTATTTCGCCCCTGCACACCTTACGGAGTCATGAAGATGCTCGAGGCCGAGGGTGTTCAGTTGCGCGGTGCCGTTGCCGTCGTGATCGGCGCCAGCAATATCGTTGGCAAGCCCATGACGATGCTGCTTCAAAGCGCTGGCGCAACCGTCACCATCTGCAACTCAAAAACCCGAGACCTCGCCTGGCATACGCGCCATGCAGATATCGTTGTCGTTGCCACGGGAAAACCGCGAATGATTGATGGCAGCATGATCAAACCTGGCGCAGTCGTCATTGATGTCGGTATCAATCGAGGCGCCGACGGCAAGCTTTGCGGCGATGTCGATTTTGACAGTGTGATTAAAGTTGCCAGTGCCGTCACCCCAGTACCAGGCGGCGTGGGCCCCATGACAATTGCCATGCTATTAGTCAACACGCTAGAGGCTGCAGAACGCGCTCAGCAGAACCGAGCTCGATAAATGAATCCTTTACTTGTTTCAATGGACACGCTGGTCGATTACGCAGCGATCAAACCCGAAGATATCGCCCCAGCGATAGAACAGCTATTACAAACTGCCCGAGTCGCGGTCGATCATGCCGCCAACCCTGCGCTCGAGGCCTCTTGGGATACCATCATCGCACCACTTGATGATGCGTCTGAACCCTTATGGCGTGCGTGGTCTGTCGTGGGGCATTTGAACTCTGTCGTGAACAGCCCTGAATTACGCGACGTTTATAACGCCATGCTCAGCCAGATCACTGAGTTTTCAACTTGGGTAGGCCTACACGCAGGGCTCTACCAGCAATACCAACGACTACACCAAACTTCGACGTTTAATACTTGGTCAGCTGCACGTAAACGTGTGATCGAGCTCGCCTTACGTGATTTCAAATTAAGTGGCGTTGAAT
>JBAXLV010000180.1:0-5617 GCA_037134635.1 Alcaligenaceae bacterium | reverse complement strand
GACGGCTACACCTTAACCATTGCCTCCGTCGGCCCGATTGCGATTAACCCTACACTTTATAAAGACCTGCGCTATAACCCGCTGGTTGATCTGGTGCCTGTCATTTTAATTGCCGACGTACCAAATGTTTTAGTCGTCAGCCCCAATTTGCCCGTCACTACATTTGCTGAATTTTTAGCGTACGCAAAAGCCAAAAGCAAGGGGACCTTAAACTACTCCTCCACGGGCAACGGCACGTCTTCGCATCTGTCGAGTTTTATGTTGATGGACGCAATTGGCGTCGAAGCACAACACATTCCATATAAAGGCGCCGAGGCCCTAAACGATTTAATCGCCGGGCGAATCGACTTTATGTTCGCGACTATCCCTTCAGTCATCGGGCAAATTAAAGGTGGCAAGCTGCGCGCAATTGCCGTTAGCAGCCCAAAGCCCTCGCGTTCATTACCTGGGGTGCCGACCGTTGCTGAAAATGGGTTTCCGGGCTTTTCGGCGGGCTCCTGGTTTGGGATGTTAGCGCCCAAAGGCACACCTCAAGCCATTATCGACAAGCTGAACAAAGAAGTAAATCTCGCCATGATCCCACTTGAGCAGCGCTTTATTCAAGAGGGTGCAGACCCGGTCGGAGACACCCCTGCTTATTTTCAAAACTTTATTCGCGAAGAGCATCTCAAGTGGAAAAAAGTTGTGATTGATTCAGGTGCAAGCGCGCGTTAAGGAACTCTGCATGTCAAAAATAGTGTTAAGTCATCCCCCTCGTATTCTCTTGTCAGACAAAACTGCGCAAGAGCTTGCTCCGCAGATGGGTGACATTCTTGGTGCGCAGGGCTATCAGCTTGTCAGCGCTGCAGACATCCATGCAGGCACCCACGATATTGACTTCTGTTTTGTCTCGCGCGACATCACAGCGGGGTCCACAAAACACAAAATAGAGGCAAGTACACAATACGTGTATGACGCCTTGCTCAAATCCAAAACATTGCAATGGGTTCACATTCATTCAGCCGGTGTTGATCGTCAGATATTTTTAGACTTAATGGCCCGCGGCGTGACCGTCACGTCTTCGTCTGGGGCCAGTGCCAGCCTTGTCGCTCAAACAGCCTTGACCGGCTTGCTTTCGCTGGCTCGTCGTTTTCCACAATTGGCGGCCGCGCAGCGCGCACATGTCTGGGCGCCCTTTATGAAGGTTGGCTTACCCCCTGACTTAGAAGGCCAGGTTGCAACGATCGTAGGCTGGGGCCCAATTGGACAAAGGCTTGGCGCCTGGCTGACTGCCATCGGTTTAAAAACGATCGTAGTGCGCCAATCGGCAACTTCGCTTATTCAAGACACGCGCGTGGTGGGCTTTGAGGATTTCAACAAAATCTTGCCAGAAACTGATTGGCTGGTTTTAGCCTGCCCACTTACCAAACAAACAACAAACTTAGTCAGCAAGGATGCGCTTGCCCGCATGAAACATGGTGCGCACATTGTCAATATTTCGCGTGGCACGGTCATCGACGAGCTCGCTATGATTGAAGCCTTGCAAACCGGTCGCCTCGCTGGTGCCTATCTTGACGTATTTGCGCAAGAACCACTGGATCCGAACTCGCCCTTGTGGGATATGCCCAACGTGATTGCGACACCGCACACGGCCGGATTCTCGGATGCAATTTTGCAGCGTATGGCACAAAAATTTATCGAAAATCTAGGCTACTGGAAGCGCGGTGAGCCAATGATTAATGTTGCTGCACTACGCTAAGCTTCTTTAAATTAGGTAGCGACATAGCGCCACGAATGCGTTGTGCGCTTACGTTGCTAGCGGCTGATCGACGGCTTCAACCGTCACGCCAATTGCAAGTTCATGCTCACCACCGCCGCGTATCACACCGCGCAATGGTGACACATCGCCAAAATCACGGCCGATCGCCAAGCGCACATGGCTTAACCCCGCCATCACATTATTAGTGGGGTCAAGCTCTAGCCAATGTCCCGGAGCCTGCGGGCAATACACCGCCGCCCAGGCGTGAGACGCGTCCGCGCCGCGCAACTTTGCCGCGCCCGACACCGACTTCGTCAATAAATAGCCGCTCACATATTGTGCGCTCAAGCCCATGGCGCGCAAACAACCGATCAGAATATGCGAGAAGTCCTGACACACCCCCGCTCGTTTATTAAAGGCCTCAAGAATCGGCGTATGTACTTCTGTTGCGGTCGGTGCGTATTTAAAATCTTTATAGATTCTAAAGGACAGCTCAAGACTCGCCTCAGCCAAATTGCGCCCTGGCGTAAACGAGTGCTCGGCATAACGACGCAACTCAGTTAAACGCGGCACGTACGGGCTTGGAAACGCAAACTCACTCGCAGCGAGGTATGGGCGATCTAACGCGTAGGCCAGCGCATCGCGTACGTCTTCCCAGGCCGATGCTTGCTCTACATCAAACTTTGCATAACGGTCGGTCAATGTCACCACTGAGCGGGCACGCACTTTAAGCGCCGCATGCGGCGTGGACAAGGTAAAAAATGTTCGTCGATTACCGAAGGCGTCATGACTCTCTGTTTGAGTATCTGGCTTGGGCAAAATTTCAAGCTCTGTCGACAATACCTTTTGCCAGTCGGTATTGCGTGGTCGCAAGTATGCCAAGTGGTGCGCAAGCTCAACGTCGGTCTGATAGGTATAGTCAGAATCGTGTTCGATTTGAATCTTCATCATGATGCAAAGTGCCGATCAACGGCCAACGCAAAAAATCGCCGATTGATTTCATCAGATAAGTTTGCACCAAACTTACCCAGGTCGCGCACCATCTCAACTTGTGCGAGCACTGAATCTTCGTGGGGATCAAACGCAGGTAGGGTTTCAAGTAACAACGTACCATTTGGCATATGCCCAATTTCTATTTTTAACGCTTGCAAGATACAGTTGATTGAGCGTGGATTAGTTTCGTCGGTGACCAACAAATCCATAAGTGCGGTCACATCTTGCTGGCGCTGATAGCGTGTGCGATAAGTGATCGAACTGTCAAAGAGAACTAGCAGCGTTTCAAATCCTCTAGGGGTATACACGGCTGCCTGCGAAAAAAAGGCCGTGAGGACACCACTGAGATTCACCAAGCGCTCGATCAGGCGACCAGCGGCCAACATATGCCAACCTAAATCACGGGTCATCCGATCTGATTGAAACCCAACCAAGGCGACCAATTGAATTCCAACGGCATCTAGCACCTCGATCGTGTCGATTGCACTACGCGCAACAGGCCGATTTGCGCGTTTACGCGGCTTGGAAGCGCTGGGCGATGCTTCTGCTGAGTACTGAACGGTATTGTGCAAAAGCATATGCTTCATGGCCTGCGCGATTTCAGCGTGCTCTGCAGGCAGACGATCGCGCACCGCTTTGAGTGAAAACTCAAGAAGCTCAAGATGGTCTAGCAAGCCTCGCACATCCTTTTGGATCAGATGTGCAATCAACGTGCGCCCAAAGGCTGACGCAGATTTTGTCAGGCTCGGCGTGCCTTCAGGAATCAACCCGTGCATACGGCCCAAGCTGCCAATCACATCATTGAGTGCTGGCAAACTATCCTGTTGGTTCGTACTGACCAAGACGAGCGCTTCTTTTGCCAACCGAACCATTGACTCACAGCGTTCGGTATAACGCCCCAACCAAAACAAACTCTCAGCCGAGCGGCTCGACACCAGCTGCTCCGTCGCCGTCCAACGCGGCAAGCGTGCGCGATTCGGCAGCATTGAAAACGTATCAACTTGTTGATCCGTCATCACCCAGGTATCAAGCGTACTGCCACCACTTTGAATTGAAACGATGTGCGGATCCACCGTCGCGATCCGCGTCATCCCACCCGGCAACAACTGCCACTGCCCATCCCCCGAGGCAATCGCATACACCCGCAACATCGCCGTGCGTGGTGCGATCACATCCCCTTGCCAGGTTGGTGCTTGTGAAAATGGCAAGTAGCTTTGCGTTGTATAAATATCAGGTTGTGAATCAATCCGATTTCGCCATTGCTCAAGCTCTTCAGGTTTAAGCAAGCTCGCGATCGCCGGTTGAAAGTTGGTAGTAGGGTTCGTGGCATAGGTCGGCTTAATGACCTGAGTATGCAAGTCAGGGGCAATATCTTTCCAGGCCGCGATTTCACCGCACCACCACGTATTGAGCGAGGGGATCTTTAACGGCTCGTTCAACAAATATTCTGATATCGCCGGCAAAAACCCTTGCACGGCTGGTGACTCTAGAAAACTGGTACCCAAGGCATTGGCCATCACCACACTGCCCGCACGAATCGCCTGCAGTAAGCCTGGCACCCCTAGACTCGAGTCTGCACGCAACTCTAAGGGGTCACAAAAGTCATCATCCAAGCGGCGCAATAACCCGTGAATTCGTTGCAAACCATGCATGGTTTTTAAATAGAGCTTATCGTCGCGCACGGCCAAATCGGCCCCCTCGACGAGCGGCAAACCAAGATAGCGAGCTAAATAAGCATGTTCAAAATAGGTTTCGCTGTATGGCCCGGGCGTCAATAACGCAAAACGAGGTGTCCCTTGAGCAATCGTACTTGCCGCGCTTGCCATCGAATCAAGCAGTCGCTTATAACTTGAGGCAACATGCTGCACACGCATCTCGCGATACGCTTCTGGAAACACGCGCGATACCGTCAACCTGTTTTCAAGCACATAGCCTAAACCCGATGGTGTTTGGGTACGCTGGCCGATCACCCACCACCGCCCATCGGGCCCACGGGCAATGTCAAACGCAACAACGTGCAAATAAATACCGCCCAGAGGTTTCACGCCTTGCATAGCACGCAGGTATCCTGGGTTGCCTAACACCAGTGCGCCCGGCAGATAACCGCCGCGAATCAGTCGCTGCTCTCCGTACACGTCTTGCAAAATCGCATTCAATAACTTGGCGCGTTGCTGCAAACTGCTGGCAATTTTGCGCCAATCCACCGGCGAAATGAGTGAAGGCAAGGCGTTCAGCGACCAAGGGCGCGTTTGGCCCTGCTGGTCACCATAAACGTTGTATGTAATGCCGTTTTGCTGAATCAGGCGATCAATCGTCTCTGTGCTTTGCTGCAGTCCAGCAATTCCGGCCTCGCCGAGATAACTAAAAAAGGTTTGCCAGGGTTTGCGAAGCGGCCCGCCTGTTTCGCGCAACTCATCGTAATGGCCAAGCTTGACCGGCGCGGCAAGATTACATGCCAACAAAAAAACTTGCTCACGCAGTTTTTGCTCGTGCACGACAGACTCTTGCGTAGACATGGTGTCAGAAGACATGAAGACTTAAATTTTAAATTATTGTGTGCGGCGTAAGTCGAGTGTAAATGGAAACTCTGAAACCGTGGCGCTCGGTTGTAACGTGATTTGACCCGGCGTGTGTTCAAGTCTAAAAAATCTTGCGCGCCGACGGCTTTCTGCTTCAAAGGAATTGATTGGCAAGGTATCGTAACTTCGGCCTCCCGGATGCACCACGTGATAGCGACAGCCCCCGAGCGAGCGCGATAGCCAGTTGTCCACCAAATCAAAGGTTAACGGTGCATGCACACCAATTGTCGGGTGCAGTGCAGAGGGCGGACTCCAGGCGCGGTACCGCACGCCAATCACAAACTCACCCTCAATCCCTGTTGGCTGC
>JBAXLV010000179.1:0-5626 GCA_037134635.1 Alcaligenaceae bacterium | reverse complement strand
CTCTGGTGGTGGCGTCACCCTCTTTGCCAACCAATACATGGCGTATGACACGCTCTCTGCGGGCATGAAGGCTATGCTGAAGGATCTTCGCGCCGTGCACTCGAATGGCCGAATTCTGGCCTCGCTGGCCGTCGACGATATTTTGCCGCCCGGGCAAGACTGCGCGGCGCAGGCAACGCTTTCGTCGGTACACCCCGTGGTTCGAACCCATCCAGACACTGGAAAAAAAGCGCTTTACGTCAATGTGATGCACACCGAGCGGTTTGAAAATATGACCGTTGCCGAGAGTGCGCCGCTTCTGAAATATTTATATGATCACGCAACACGCCCCGAATTCAGCTGTCGGTTTCGCTGGCAGCCTGGGTCGATTGCGTTTTGGGATAATCGATGCTGCCAACACTTGGCGCTGGCCGACTACCCAGGACAACGCCGCTTAATGCACCGCGTTCAAATCCGTGGCACAAAACCGATTTAAAAACTTTACACAAATCATGAGCCACTTTCTGAGACTACGTTTTTTTACTTTGTACTGTGCGTATACAGCTTGCTTATTGTCTTGCCTTTGGCTAACCGAAAGCTTTGCTCAAACCTACCCTACCAGAACGATCCGCTTAATCGTGCCCTACGCCGCAGGTGGTGGCACCGATGTGCTGGGCAGAGGCTTGGCACAAAAGCTGTCTGAAGCGCTCGGGCAATCCGTGATCGTTGAAAACCGCCCGGGTGCCGATGGCATGATTGGCTCTGAAGTCGTTGCCCGAGCCGCGGCAGATGGATACACGCTTCTCTTTAACTCAAGTAGCCACGGCATCAACCCCTCGATTCATCCCAATATCGGTTTTGACACCATGCGCGACTTGCGTTGCATTAGTCAAACGGCCACCCAGCAAATGATCTTGGTGGTTCACCCTACCCTTGCGGTCAACACCGTGAAAGAGTTAATCGCGTATGCCAAAGCCAATCCAAATGTATTGAACTTCTCGTCTTCATCCAAGGCAACGCAATTGCCCATGGAACTCTTTAACTGGATGGCGGGAATCAGTATGACCAACGTTCTGTACAAAGGCTCCGGTCCTGCGACAACGGACTTATTGGCAGGAAGAATTCAAACAAGTTTTGGTGGAGCTGCCTCAGTCGTTCAGCATATCAATGCCGGAAAATTGCGCGCGCTCGCGATTGGTGATAATCGTCGCTCGCAACTGACACCCAGCATTCCGACCGTTGCCGAAGAGGGCTTGCCAGATTTTTATTCTGTACTTTGGTCTGCGATGTTTGCCCCCTCCGGCACGCCGCCCGCGGTGATAGAACGCTTGAATGCGGCACTCAATCGTATTTTGAAAGACCCACAATTCAAAACAAAAGCAGAGCAACAAGGCTTCGAAACAGAGGGTACGACCCCTCAGGCATGTGATAGCTTTGTTCAGAAAGAAATCAACAAATGGGCGGATGCCATCAAACAGGCCGGTATCAAACCCGAGTAACGTGCGCTTATTTATGCTGCACCGCAATAATTCTTCGGGCTCAGTGCTTAACTGGTGTGGCAAGAATCTGTTGCGAGACCCGTTCAACGGTAGTAATCTCGACGATACAAATCATTTTTAAAGAGGCTCGTCATGTCGGTTCATAACCTAAATATCAAACAACAGTCTGACGCTGTTCAACAGGCCAAAATTCATCTTGCTGCCGCAAATCGCCTTGCCGTGCTCGACGACCTGCATGAAGGCATCGACAACCACTTTACGATGATCGTACCTGGCCGCAAAGACCAGTACTTGATCTCTCCCTTCGGCCTGCATTGGTCTGAAGCGCGTGCAAGCGACATGATGGTTTTTAACGAGAAAGGCGAAACACTTGAGGGTGTGGGCGTCGTTGAGCGTTCAGCGATGTGTATCCACGCACCCGTACATCGCATCACAGGTGCCAATGTCGTTCTGCATACTCACCAAAACTGGGCGCTTGCTCTGAATATGTTGCAAGACAACCGCTTGTTGCCAGCCAGCCAAACCGCAGCGTTTTTTATGGGCATTACAGGCTACGACGACACCTACACCGGCGTGGCCGATGGTTTAAGCGAGGGCGAGCGTCTTGCCCATCAGGTCGGCAATAAAAAAGTATTGTTCATGAAAAATCATGGCGTACTCGTGGTGGGCGACACAGTGGCTGAGGCGTACAAACGCCTGTATAAACTTGAGCGCGTCTGTCGCGCGCAAGTGTTGGCCATGAGCACCGGCAAGCCGATCCAAGTATTGTCAGATGAAGTTGTTCATGCCGTACAAAATCCGGCACCCGGCGACAGTCATTCTCGGCAAGAGCGCGATGATTTATTCTTTGCCGCGATGATGCGCGTATTAGATCGCGAGTTACCAGGCTACGCCGACTAAGCTGTTCGCTGCTAAAAACTCCGTCTTGATTAGACGGGGTTCAAAGGCGCCTGCCACGCTGCGGCAGGCATCATCACTCCCCCTCTAAAGCCTGGCTCAACCGAGCCATAACGCTGCGCCCACTCGGGCGCCAACGGTCGCGCGTCTGGCGACGATAGCCAAAGTCGCAATAAGTGTCGTTTACGGGCCGGATCACTCCAGTCTTCAAATGCCGTACGATCATGAAGCAAAGTGTGGTTATGGACAAACTGCATATCCCCTGCTTCTAAGCGCATCAAAAAATTCAGCTCTGCACTGTTCGCAAGCGTATCGAAGTAATCGAGCGCTTCAACATGCAAAGGCGTTAAACGAAACGCCTCTTCGAAGCGCTGCGCTGAATCAATATACTGACGCTGATAGATCGTAGACATGAGCCCCTGATACCAACTAAAAACGGGAATTTCAAAAAAAGGCTTTTGCCCGACTGGCACTTCGCCTCGACGATCGGTTGCAATCGGATCAAACAGAGCGGCCGCAAGGTGTGGCTGATCAGCGCGCATTTTGTTATAGAGCGTATTAGAGGATACCAAGGCTGAGTCGCCACCCGCTTTCGCCTGTTGCAAACACACCAAACCCACAATATCGCTTGAGTCTGTATGAAAGGTTTGCCGCTCATGCGTCTGATAAATCCGAACATTCGGGTCCTTCGCATCCAGGCCCATATCAATGACATGCCCGAGCACATGCCCTTTTGCGTTTTGCGGCCGAGGGTGGCCTAAATGCGTGCCGATCCCATAGAACGCGGCTGCTGTAATCTCGCGCGACCACTGCCCTACTGGCAAGGCCCGAATCAAGGCAAAACCACATCCCTGCAGCAGGGCCTTGTGGATCGCAGCAAGGCGCGGGGCAAGCGTTGGAAGTAAAAATGACGAGCGTTTGATTTGCGTCAGATCATGACTCACCGCCAAGCATTGTGTCGCGGCCTGTTCAAGCTCGATCAAATCCTCATCTGTCAGTTCGTATTGCCAGTGTTGTTTCGTAGATTCTTCAGGTCCAAGCCAAGCGCTGGGACCGTCAATCTTAGGGGGCAAAGCAGTGCGATGCATGAGAATATCCAATATCTGCTCTATGATGGCTACCATTCTAAGTCACTCCACACCATATCAAGAATCCGCCCATGCAAGACAGCCTCGTAGTACTCGCCTTGACCGGTGCAATTTTTGTAGCCGCCGGGGTCGTCAAAGGCGTACTGGGGATGGGGCTCCCCACGGTCGCCATTGGTTTTTTAGGACTTGTCATTGCACCTGTCGAAGCCGCAGCAATGCTCGTTTTGCCGTCACTTATTACCAACGTTTGGCAACTTATCGCGGGGCCTAACTTTAGAGCATTGAGCAAACGCTTCGGCACCTTGTTACTGGGAATCTGTTTAGGCACACCATTCGGCGTGAGCTTCATTACCAGCGGCAACACACAGATTGTCACCGCAGGCTTGGGAGTCGTTCTCACCATTTATGGCGCCTTCGGTTTAAGCGCGGCGCGGCTCACCGTTGCACCAAAATCAGAATGGTGGCTGTCACCTTTTATGGGATTTTGCACTGGCGTTTTGATGGGCGCGACCGGAATTTCAGCCCTCCCAGTCGCACCTTACTTTACGGCGCTCAACTTAAAGAAAGACGACTTAATTCAGGCGCTGGGCCTCTCGTTCACCGTATCTTCTTTTGCCTTAGCCATGGGATTACTGATCACAGGTCAGTTTCAAATGACAGTGGCCGCAGCCTCATTGGTTGCCTTGATTCCAGCCTTTGCTGGAATGTTTATTGGGCAAAAGCTGCGAGACAGAATGCCTCAGGCCTTATTCAAAAAATGTTTTTTTAGCGGCCTATTACTGCTAGGGGCTTACATGACCTATCGCGCAATCACCTTGATGTAGGCTGGGCCGCGTATTAAACCAATCGATACACGCGCTCTGCGGTTGCGCTAAATAAGGCAGACTTCTCGCTAGCTGAATAATCTTTTGCCAAGCGCTTAAAACCGTTCCAGAGCACTTGATAGCTGAACATACCTTTGTCGACCGGAAAGTTACTTTCAAACATACAACGGTCAACGCCAAAACATTCGATGCAGGTTTCAAAGTATGCCCGCCAAGCCACTGCTAACTGCTCCGACGCAGGAGGGGTAGGCCCTTGATCAAAACGAATTCCAAACACGGGCATCCCGGCCCCACCCATTTTGATCACAGTGTTGGGTAGGCTCGCGACCAGCGCAATGCCTGCGCGCCATTGTTTGAACATATCGGTCATGTCGGCCGCATGAGGCCCCACACCAACAGGCCCTCCAAAGTGATCCACGATCACCGTGACCTTTGGATTCGCTTTCGCGAGTTCGTAGAGTTCGCCTAGCTGCGTGTGATAGGCCCAGACATCTAGCGAGAGTCCGTGCATACCAAGTTGCGCCACACCCTTACGAAAAGCCGTATCGGCCATCAAGCCCTTGGCAGGCAAGACCGCTGTCGTCGACTCTACATCGGGACTGCTGTGCCAGACCACTGGGTTTCGCACACCACGCAATCTGCCACCGGCACTGTGCGCCATTAACTCAAGCACGGGTGCAACCTGATCACCCAGTTGCAAATCTGCACCTGCGACGATCCCTGCACAAGCACGGGCTGAACCATAAAGCCCGCTGGCGCTCATCGCCGCAATACCGGTCACAAATTCAACCTCACCAAGCGGAGCAAGTGCGGCGGGTCCATCCTTGCGCAACATCGAACGGCATTGTACAAAGACGGTCGACACCACGTGATGGCCAGCGTTCATGTCGGCCAGCAAATCATGGAACAGATAAAGATTGTCTTGCCGCTCCCAGAGATGATGGTGCGGATCCACAATTTTTAACTCAGGTTCAAGAATTTCTTCAGTACGCAACGCAAGCCACTCTGGCCGGATTCCAATATGCGGATTTTTTGCAAGCGTTTGCGCCATGATTTTTCCTTAACTTGGGCTAAGCGTTCTAGCTTGCAACGTAATCTTTTGGACGAAACATTTCGAACAAAGTATTGACCTCAACGTAATCGCCTTGATAGCCACAACGTCCGAGTGGACGAGCTGCTGCCGTATCAAAGATGCCATCTTTCAAAAATTTATTATTAATATGCACACCCACAACTTCGCCTAACGTCAGCCAGGTGTTGATCAAGACACCCTTCGCATCTGTCAACTGTGTCGTGCTAATGAGCTTGCACTCGAGCGCAGCAATCGCATCAGTCACCC
>JBAXLV010000178.1:0-5627 GCA_037134635.1 Alcaligenaceae bacterium | reverse complement strand
ATACAGCTTAGCAATCGCTTGAAGACTGCCAGGTAGGGCAACCCATTCATCTGGATGCTTGATGTAATCGGCGCTGTCTTTGTTTACGACCCCGTCTCGATCCAAAATGATCAATTTCATGCTGCGAGCCTTGAAATATCAGCGACCTGATTCATTAAACGATGCAGTTGTGCCAGTAGTGCTAAGCGATTGTTGCGCACAGCGATGTCGTCGGCCATCACCATGATGTCATTAAAAAAAGTGTCAACTGGTACGCGCGCTTGTGCGAGGGTGGCCATCGCCGCTTGATAGTCACCCGCGTCAAGGTGTTGCTGGGCGAGGGGTTGTAGTTGAGCGATGGTTCTTGCCAAGGCTTGCTCGGCTGGTTCAGTGAGCAGAACTTGATTGAGCGACTGCAATGCATCGTCAGATTTTTTTAGAAGATTTCCAATCCGTTTATTGGCAGCGGCCAAGCTGGCGGCATCGGGCCCTTGTGCAAAGATCGCAGCCGCGTGTGCACGCGCCAGGATCTGGTGAAGCGGTGGTGAGATCGCTAGCACTGCCTCGACTGCGTTGCGGTCGAGATGTGTGATGAGTTGGTTACGTAAGCGTTCGAGGATGAACGTCTGTACCTCGGCGATGGTTGTGTCGGCTAAGGCGTTGGGCTCAAAGCTCGCCGCAGCGGTTTTTAATAGGCCTTCGAGCGTTAAGGGGCCATCTTGCTGAATTTTTAAAATGCCGCCCGCCGTGAGTTGTTCAAAGGCGCTGATCAGGCCGAGTGCGGCACGACGCAAACCAAACGGATCGCGCTCGCCAGTCGGTGCTAAGCCAATGCCCCAAATACCGACGAGCGTTTCAGCCCGTTCTGCCATAAACAAAACGGCTGCCGTCATATTTGTGG
The DNA here is from genome assembly GCA_037134635.1 of Alcaligenaceae bacterium. GTDB lineage: Bacteria > Pseudomonadota > Gammaproteobacteria > Burkholderiales > Burkholderiaceae_B > Zwartia. The sequence continues at coordinate 4,747 of JBAXLV010000178.1, read as the reverse complement.
CCGTGACAGGCTGTTCGAGTCGAATTTTGTATTGTTCAGCAAGTGCCTGAACAACGGCCTCGGGCTCGTGATCTGCTTTTGCATAGTACGAACCCATGATGCCCTGGAGTTCAGGAAATTCACCTACCATGTTGGTATTGAGGTCGGCTTTTGCAAGCATGGCTGCACGGTCTGCAAGCGCGACATCGGCGCCTAATGTGTGCGCCAACCATGTCGCAATTTTTTGCACACGGTTGACCCGTTGTAACTGTGTACCGAGCTTGTTGTGATAAACAATCGAGCTAAGCTGTGGCACACGTTGATGCAATGGTGTTTTTCGATCGGTATCAAAAAAGAATTGTGCGTCGGCTAGACGTGGGCGAACAACGCGCTCGTTGCCTTCAATAATTGCTGCCGGGTGATCGGTGGGCATATTGCTTACGATCAAAAATTGATTTGTTAATGCACCCGTTGCTGGATTGAAGAGCGGGAAATATTTTTGATTCAGACGCATCGTTAAAATCAGACATTCTTGCGGTACTTGTAAAAAACGCTCTTCAAAGGCGCCGACATAAACAGCCGGCGCTTCAACCAAGGCGGTGACCTCGTCTAGGAGTGCGTGCACTTCGGGATCTTGCCCAAGTGTCGCGTTCAAGCGCTGTGCCTGCGTTTCGAGTAAAGACGCGATTTTTTCTCGGCGCGCGGCAAACGAAGCGATCACGTGACCGGTTTGTGCAAGCTGTTCTTCGTAACGATCGGCTGAAGTGATTGTGATAGGGCCAGGATGAAGAAAGCGATGGCCGAAGCTCGTTCGTCCGGCGTGCAACCCAAGAATTTCGGCGGGCATGACTTCGTCACCGAAAAGCGTCATCAAGGCATGGGCGGGGCGCACGAATTTCACGGAAGTGACACCATCCGCCAATTGGTATTTCATGACCTTCGGAATGGGCAAGGCAGCAATCGAGCTTTCAATGGCGGCTTGCAAGGCGCTTGTTAACGCTATGCCCGGTGCGGTGCCGCGGGCGACGAGATAGTCTTGCTTGCCATCGGATTCACGTTCAAGTGCGCTGACTTGCATATCGGCCCAGCCTTTGGCCGCCAGTTTCTTTTGTAAGGCCGGCGTGGCCTGACCTAAAGCGTCGAGTCCGATTTTGACGGGCATGAGTTTTTCGGCAAAACTTTGATCGGGTGCGACGGCGAGTACATGTGAAAGCCGTACGGCCAGACGTCGCGGCGAGGCAAAAGAAGTGATCGTGCTCGCGGGCGTTACCAGGCCTTGTGTGTGTAGCGCATCGTGCAAGCCCTGTGCGAAGGCTTGGCCCAGCTTGGGCAAGGCTTTAGGCGGCAGTTCTTCTGTAAATAACTCGACAAGCAGCGGGCGAGTGGTGAGCGTCATGGCTTGACCCCTGTGGCAGGGCTTTGGGGGGCCGAAGTTTGGTTGCTAAGCATTGGAAAGCCGAGTGCTTCGCGTGCATCGTAATAGGCTTGTGCCACGGCGCGCGACAGATTGCGAATACGGCCGATATAGGCAGCACGTTCGGTGACGCTGATTGCGCCGCGTGCATCGAGCATGTTGAAGGTGTGTGCCGCTTTAAGTGTGGCTTCGTAGGCGGGCAATGCCAGCGGAATTTCAATCAGTCGTTTAGCGTTAGCTTCGTGATCGCTGAAATGCCTGAATAGCATTTCAGCGTCAGAATGTTCAAAATTATAGGTTGACTGTTCAACCTCATTTTGATGAAAAACGTCGCGATAAAGCACCGACCCGTTTGGTCCGGTCGTCCAAACCAGGTCGTAGACGCTTTCGACGCCTTGCAGGTACATGGCTAAGCGCTCTAGGCCATAAGTGATCTCACCTGTGGTGGGCGTGCAATCCAGGCCGCCAACCTGTTGAAAATACGTGAATTGCGTAACTTCCATCCCATTGAGCCAGACTTCCCAGCCCAGTCCCCAGGCACCCAGAGTGGGGTTTTCCCAGTCATCCTCAACAAAACGGATGTCGTGTTCAGTGGGCCGAATACCCAGCGCTTCGAGCGAGCCGATATACAAATCCAGAATATTGGGCGGGGCAGGCTTAAGAACTACTTGGTATTGATAGTAGTGCTGTAAGCGATTGGGGTTTTCGCCATAGCGCCCATCTTTTGGACGGCGCGAGGGTTGCACATAGGCTGCCCGCCAGGGCTCGGGCCCAATCGCGCGCAAAAAGGTGGCGGTGTGTGAAGTGCCGGCGCCCACCTCCATGTCAATGGGTTGAAGCAGGGCACAGCCCTGATGATCCCAGTACTCTTGCAATCGCAGAATAATTTGCTGAAAAGTAAGCATGAAGGTTTGAACGCGGTTAGGGCTATTTAATCCGTTATTTTACCGTGCGCAGCCTTTGGCGGCGGTGGGCCGACACCGAGCGTGCGTTTTGGTCGAGCCGAGGCGTTCTTGCCCTGAGAATCTGCGAAAATGGTTCTTTCGTCGAAAAACCGTGCATCAGCATGGGTTTTAGCTTAATTTTTTATTCGATCCTTTTCATAGCAGGTACCTCTATGTCGGTCATGATTCAAGAAGAAGATTTCGTTTCCTCGATCGCAGATGCGATTCAATTCATCAGCTACTACCATCCGGCTGATTACATCAAGCATTTAGCGCGCGCTTACGAGCGCGAAGAAAGTCCTGCGGCCAAAGATGCGATGGCACAAATTTTGACCAACTCGCGCATGAGCGCAGAGGGCCGTCGTCCGATTTGCCAAGATACGGGCATCGTTAATGTGTTCTTGAAAATCGGCATGGATGTTCGTTTTAATACCAAGAAAAACATTCAAGAGTTGTGTGACGAGGGTGTGCGTCGTGGATACTTGAATCCTGAAAATCCTCTGCGGGCTTCGGTCCTCGATGATCCAATTTTTTTGCGTAAAAATACAAAAGACAATACGCCCTGTATCGTGAATGTTGAATTGGTGCAAGGGGATAAGGTCGAGGTGCAGATCGCGTCTAAGGGCGGTGGCTCTGAAAACAAATCGAAGCTGGCGATGTTGAACCCCAATGATTCGATTGTTGACTGGGTGCTCAAGACGGTGCCAACAATGGGCGCGGGTTGGTGTCCACCGGGCATGTTGGGCATTGGTGTTGGAGGCACGGCTGAAAAAGCGGTGCTGATGGCCAAGCAGTCGCTGATGGAAGATCTGGATATGTATGAGCTGCTTGAGCGTGGGCCAAGCAATAAAATCGAAGAGTTGCGCATTGAGCTCTACCAAAAGGTGAATGGCTTGGGGATTGGGGCTCAGGGCTTAGGCGGTTTAACGACCGTGCTTGATGTCAAAATCAAAACCTTTGCGACGCATGCTGCGTCGTTCCCGGTTGCGATGATTCCAAATTGTGCGGCAACACGTCATGCACATTTTGAGCTGGATGGCTCGGGCCCTGCACACTTGCATCGCCCGTCTTTGTCTGACTGGCCCGATGTGAATTGGGCGCCAAACTATAAGTCTTCGCGTCAGGTTGATTTAAATAAGCTGACGCGCGAAGAGGTCGCGAGCTGGAAGCCGGGACAAACTTTATTATTGAATGGAAAAATGCTGACAGGCCGTGATGCGGCACACAAGCGTATTCAAGACATGTTGGCTAAGGGTGAAAAGTTGCCTGTCGACTTTCATGGCAAAGCGATTTACTACGTCGGGCCGGTTGATCCGGTGGGTGACGAAGTCGTGGGCCCTGCAGGCCCCACTACCTCGACGCGTATGGACAAGTTTACTGACATGATGCTTGAGCAAACGGGTTTGTTTGTCATGATCGGTAAGTCTGAGCGTGGCGCTGCCACAATTGAATCTATTCGTCAGCACAAGTCGGCCTACTTGATGGCGGTGGGCGGTGCGGCTTACTTAGTGTCTAAGGCGATCAAGGGGGCTAAAGTGATTGGCTTTGCTGATCTGGGGATGGAGGCCATCTATGAATTTGATGTGGTCGACATGCCTGTGACGGTGGCGGTTGACTCGACTGGGACGTCGGTGCATACGACTGGGCCTAAGGAATGGTCGTCGCGGATTGCTGGGATTCCGGTGGTGGCGGCTTAGGTTCCGTTTCCTTTCTGGTTGCTCGAGCACCCTCATTTCTGGTTGCTCGAGCACCCTCATTTCTGGGTGCTGCGCGCTTGCTGAGATCGGCTGACCGAGTCGGTCTGCTGCGCAGACTTCCCTCTGATTTTTGGTCTTGACGGCGGCGACCCAAACTCGCTTCGCTCAAACAAGGGTCGCCTTCATCCGTCAATCCTGCAAAATCGTCGGCGCCTCAAACATCCGATCTCAGCAAGCGCGCAGCACCCAGAAATGAGGTGGTTCTCAGGAGTTGCGTAGGTTTTGTTCGGCGAGTTCTCTGAGTTTGACGCGTTGAAACTTTTGGCCGTTGGCGCTGGCGGTCGTTGGGAATTCGTTGACGAACCAAAGGTGTGCGGGGATTTTAAAGGCGGCTAGTGTGGTTGCGATGCTTTTGAGTATTGCTGTCGGGTCTGGCGTCGTTTGTTTGTTTGTGGCGATTGCAAAAGCGACTGCGCGGGGTTGGCCGTTGATCTCGATCCCGACGACTTGGGCACTTTCGATTTCGGGTTGATCGGCTAAAACGTGTTCGATTTCGGTTGGATCGACCAAGAAGCCGCCCAGTCGCATCGTGTCGCCCATGCGCGATTGATAGACGAAGCTGCCATCGTCACGCAAATAACCGAGATCCCCGGTTTTGAAATACCCGTCTTGGGTAAAGGCGTGGGCCGTGGCTTCTGTATTGTTGTAATAGC
>JBAXLV010000177.1:0-5645 GCA_037134635.1 Alcaligenaceae bacterium | reverse complement strand
CTGATCTCACCCAGGCCGCGAGCGATCCTCGCTATCGCCCTGCCGCAGGAAGCACCACATTTTCGCAGTACCAACTGGCCCAGGCTGGAGGTAAAGGCGTACCAAGCTCAGCACAGTCGGGGGTGTTGCCGACACGCAGTGATATGCGTGTGATGCGCGATGGTGAGCTGCGCTGGCTGTCTGTTGACATGTCGCCCGAAAAAGTATTTTCGATGACGGCTGACTTCTGGACCGAACGCGGATTCACGCTCGAAGTCACGGATCCTAGAGCCGGTTTAATGGAGACCAACTGGGCTGAAAATCGGGCGAAAATTGGTGAAAGCTGGTTGCGTCAGGCTTTAGGCTCGGTCTTTGACGGTTTGTACGATAGCGGGACGCGAGATAAGTTTCGTACCCGTATAGAACGTGCAGGCAATCGCACTGAAATCTATATCTCACATCGGCACATGGAAGAGATCAGTAAGATTACGCTGCAGGATGTTGAAACCCGTTGGGCGAACGCAAAAGAAGATCCCGGTCTCAATGCGGCGATGTTAGCTAGGCTGATGGTGTTCTTGGGCGAAGATGTCGATGGTGCCCGTAAAAAGATGGCTCAGTCCATGCCCGGTGCGCAAGATCCTAAAGTGACCGCGCCTGCTAACGACAAGAGCCTGCTGTTGGTTGCCGAGCCGTTTGACCGAGCTTGGCGCCGCGTGGGTGTGGCGCTTGACTCGGGTGGTTTCTCGGTAGACGATCGCGATCGCACAGCGGGAGACTTCTATGTGCGCTATGTGGATACAGATACTGGTGAAAAACGTGAAGAGCCTAGCATATTCGCACGGTTGTTTGGTTCAAAAGATCCCGCAAAAGCACCAACGTATCGTATCCATTTGGTACAGCAGGGCACTCAGACCGAAATCACTGTGATCGATCCGAAGGGTGTTCGCGATACGAGTGCAACGGCACAACGTTTGTTAAGTGTGTTAGCTGGCAAGCTCTAGTTTTTTACAGCCCCTCAAAAAGCGCGATGGTTTTGGCCTTCGCGCTTTTTTTATGTTCTGGCCGTGAACCAAAATGGTGCATTTTTAGATTGCCTAGAGATCTATCTTTTTGCTGTGCTTACAATTAAGCTTCGGCAGACAATCTATTCTTGAATTTAATTTATGCATCCCGGTGAGCAGCGACATTGGTCTACCGACCCAGCCCCTCAAGGTGCTGAGTCGCCGCTTGCGTCGTGGGCCGCGCGCTTAGCGCTTGACTTTAATCTTGACCCAAATCACCCGGGCCTTAAAACCCGCTTATCGCATCAGCACCTTGGCCCGCTGCGAATTCAAAAGGCGTTATACCCCGAGGGCCCCTCACCGTGTCACGCGATTATTGTTCATCCACCTGGCGGAATCGCAGGGGGTGATCGGCTTGAAGTATTGATCAACAGTCGGCGCGGCAGTCACGGTTTGGTCACAACGCCCTCTGCGGCGAAGTGGTATGGCGCAGAGGCTTCGCTTGAAGCTTCTCAGTTGATTGATGTTGATTTGCAAGGGGCATTTGAATGGTTGCCTCAAGAAACAATTATTTTTAACCGTGCGCGCGTACGTTCGGATTTGATGGTTCGGGTAGGCGAGCAGGGTGCAATGCTCGGTTGGGATCATTTGATTTTTGGGCGCCATGCCTCAGGTGAATCATTTGCTGAGGGGCATTTTCGCCAATCATTAAAAATTGAAATCGATGAGCAATTGGTTTGGCATGATCGCTTAGCTCTTTCGGGTCAGGATGCCTTGTTTGCTTCGCCTGTCGGTCTACGTGGGCATTACACCTGCGCCACGATGTGGGCCATCTTGCCCGCGACAAAAATATGGGATGAAGCGACGGTGCTGGCCTTGCGTGCTCAGTCGACACAGATGGCCTGGACCATTCTGCACCCTCGGCTATTGGTGGGTCGTTTGTTAGCTGAGCCGCTCGAACTGAAATTGTTGTTACAACGCGCCTGGGGGCTGTTGCGTCCAACGGCGTTGGGTTTGCCTGCAGTTGCACCACGGTTGTGGGCAACTTGATCATTAAAGTTGTTAAGGAGTACGTATGGATCTGACACCGCGTGAAAAAGATAAGTTATTAATTTTTACTGCAAGTTTGCTGGCTGAGCGCCGACGTGCGCGCGGTTTGAAACTCAACGTGCCCGAAGCGATCGCGATGATTTCGGCCGCCATCATGGAAGGTGCGCGAGACGGCAAAACCGTTGCCGAACTCATGAGTGCGGGCCGCAATATTTTGACTCGGCAAGATGTGATGGAAGGTGTCGCAGAGATGATTCCAGATATTCAAGTTGAGGCGACGTTTCCAGATGGCACGAAGCTTGTCACTGTGCATCAACCTATTCAGTAAGGATCAATGATGACTACTACCCCCCTTGTTCCCGGTGAAATGATTGTGGCGCCCGGAGAAATCGAAATCAATGTTGGTCGCGCGCTGATTAAGGTGCTAGTTGCGAATACGGGCGATCGTCCGGTACAGATTGGTTCGCACTATCACTTTGCAGAAACGAACGCGGCCCTGCGCTTTGATCGCAAGTTGGCAACCGGATTTCGGCTGAATATACCTGCGGGTACAGCGGTGCGTTTTGAACCAGGGCAAGAACGTGAGGTTGAACTCGTGGCGTTGGCCGGCGATCGTCAAGTCTATGGATTTAGAGGTGTTGTGATGGGAGCGCTCGACAAATGAAAATTTCAAGACAAGCCTACGCTGAGATGTATGGCCCGACGACGGGCGATCGAATTCGTCTGGCTGACACTGCTCTTTTTGCGATGGTCGAAAAAGACTTCACGATCTACGGTGAAGAGGTTAAGTTTGGTGGCGGTAAGGTGATTCGAGATGGTATGGGGCAATCGCAGCGCATGAGTAAAGATTGCGTCGATACCGTACTCACGAATGCCTTAATTATTGATTATTGGGGCATCGTTAAGGCAGATATTGGCATCAAGAACGGGCGCATTGCCGGGATTGGGAAGGCGGGAAATCCTGATGTTCAGCCGGGCATTACGATCGTGGTGGGTCCGGCAACTGAAGTCATTGCAGCTGAAGGCATGATTGTCACCGCCGGAGGCATTGACAGTCACATCCATTTGATTTGTCCGCAGCAAATTGAAGAGGCACTGAGCTCAGGTGTCACGACGATGATTGGGGGTGGGACAGGCCCCGCGACGGGCACCTTTGCCACGACGGTCACACCAGGGCCTTGGCATTTGGCACGTATGTTGCAGGCGATGGAATCCTATCCGATCAATATCGGTTTGCTCGGCAAAGGAAACGTTTCCTTGCCTGGTCCGTTACATGAACAAATCGAAGCCGGTGCAGTCGGCTTGAAGCTGCATGAAGATTGGGGTAGCACACCAGCAGCGATCGATAATTGCTTAAGCGTAGCTGACGAAACCGACACGCAAGTGGCCATTCATACCGATACCTTGAATGAATCGGGGTTTGTTGAAGCGACGATTGATGCGATTAAGGGTCGGGTGATTCACACTTACCACACCGAAGGTGCGGGTGGTGGTCATGCGCCTGACATTATCCGGATTTGTGGTGAAGCAAACGTGCTGCCTTCCTCAACAAATCCAACGCGTCCCTTTACGGTGAACACCCTCGACGAACATCTGGACATGTTGATGGTGTGTCACCACCTTGATGCTTCAATCGCCGAAGATATTGCTTTTGCTGAAAGTCGTATTCGTCGCGAGACCATTGCTGCCGAAGATATTTTGCATGATATTGGCGCGTTTTCGATGATCTCGTCTGATAGTCAGGCAATGGGGCGTGTGGGCGAGGTGATTATGCGCACCTGGCAGACTGCACACAAAATGCGCGAGCAGCGCGGCTCGATGAGCGAAGCGGGATTTTCGGATCCATCCACCAGTGACAATGCGCGTATCAAACGTTACGTCGCAAAATATACGATTAACCCCGCGATTACCCACGGCATGGCCAAAGAGATCGGTTCAATTGAAGTGGGCAAGTTCGCTGATCTGGTGTTATGGCGGCCTGCTTTTTTTGGCGTTAAACCCTCAACTGTGATTAAAGGTGGGCAAATTGCGATGGCCGCGATGGGTGATCCAAACGCCTCAATCCCAACGCCGCAACCCGTGCATTTCAGGCCACAATTTGGCGCAGCGCAAAGTGCGATCGCGACCAGTTGCATCACGTTTATGTCTGGCGTTGCGATTCAAAAGGGTTTGCCCGCCGAGCTAGGTTTAAAGCGTCATATTTCTGCAGTGCAGGGTATACGCAGCTTGACCAAGGCCGATATGTTGCTCAACTCTGCGACACCCAAAATCACGGTCAGCCCTGAAAACTATAAGGTCTATGCAGATGGTGTGCTGTTAGACTGCCCGCCTGCTACGATATTACCGATGGCTCAGCGTTACTTTTTATTCTAGGTGACATGATGGCTATTATGTTAAATGCGCGTTGCGCCTTCGACGACCCGCGCCTGCGCACTGAGAGCACCGCTTGGCCTGAGCCGTGGCCGGTGCTTGAATTAACACTTGAAGATCGCCAGCGCTGGCGTTTAGCGGCCATGCTGCCAAGCGGTCGTGCGGTCGCGGTCATTTTGCCGCGCACTGAGCACATGCAACACGGCGATGTGCTGTGTGGTGATCAAGGTGAGCGCGTGGTGGTGCAAGCTGCAGTAGAAGAGCTCTTTTGTATTAAAGCGAGTAACCCGTTTGAGCTGATGCGCATCGTGTATCACTTAGCGAATCGACATGTGCGTGCGATGCTATCGACTGATGCGGTGTGGATTCAGCCCGACCCTGTGCTGGCGGATATGGTGCGACGCCTTGGCGGCACCGTGACTGTTGTGCAGCAGGCGTTTATCCCAGAAGGCGGTGCGTATGCCGCGGGTCAAGGGGGCGGGCATCACCATCATCACCATGCAACGGAGTGTGGTGTTGAAGAGCATGATCAGGCCATGGGTAATCTAGGTGAAGAACTGTCAATTGCCGCCCATGCGCGGGCAAAGTCATAACGCAATGGATCAAATCAAGTCCTTGTTGTCGGCGTTGCATTTAGCGAGTCCGGCTTTGCCTGTGGGTGGCTTTGCCTACTCGCAAGGCTTAGAGCAAGCGATCGAAGATCGGTGGGTGACGCAGGTTGAGCAAGCCTATGTCTGGATTCGCGATGTGCTGCTTTTGAATCTTGCGCGGCAAGAGTTGCCTTTGTGGTTGTTGTGCCACCGTGCTGTGATGCAACAGGATTGGTCTGCCTTGGCCACGGCCAATCAAGAGCTTTATGCCTTGCGCGAAACTGCTGAGTTTAGGCTTGAGTCTGTGCAGATGGGGCATTCGATGACGAAGCTGTTTGCGCAATGGCCTGAGGGGGCTGCGCTCAATGCACTATCGATCGAACAATGGACATACCCCGCGTCATATGCCGCTTTAGCAGCGATCTCTGGGGTAGATGAGACGATGGCGTTGACGGCCTATTTGTGGAGTTGGGTCGAAAACCAAACGCTCGCAGCGGTGAAGATTATTCCGCTGGGGCAAATTGATGGCCAGACGCTTTTGCATCGTTTGAAGAGCGATGTCGAGCGCGCCACTGAGATTGCCCGTTCAACCGACCCCGCGCACGCAGGTTCGGCGGCCTTTGGTCTTGCGGTTGCAAGCGCCAGGCACGAATCG
>JBAXLV010000176.1:0-5666 GCA_037134635.1 Alcaligenaceae bacterium | reverse complement strand
GTCGCGACCAACAACCAAGAAGCCACCAAGACCAGAACAACCGCACCCACCTCGACCCAAACCACAGACACGTCTTCGCCCAGCACCCTTGTCACCACATACGCGCCCAGCCCAGCGACTTGCGCAATGGCTAAGTCAATAAAGATAATGCCGCGCTGTAACACCTGCATGCCTAGCGGAACGTGCGTCGCAATCACTAACAAGCCCGCGCAAAACGCCGGCAATAAAATTGCTAAAGACAGGTCACTCACTGAGGCCAGCAATGCACTCATCTGCAATCCTTTTTGAAGAGATCAAGCATATGATGTAGGTTAACTGATTTACGCAGGCTGTCATGACAACCAATACCATCATCATTACCGCACTTGCAACCGAGCTTGATCGTAGTCTGCTTCCAAAACACGTGCAGATTTTCTATTCTGGCATCGGCAAAATCAATGCAACCATGGCCACATTCAAAGCGATTGCGCACAGCCGCCCCAAACGTATTCTGAACTTTGGTACCGTCGGAGCCGTACAGCCGCAGGTCAAGGGTTTGATTGAAATTCAACGCGTGGTGCAACGCGACATGATGACAGAGCCGCTATCGCCGCGCGGTCAAGTGCCATTTTGCGATCGTCCCCATGAATATCTTTCGGGCTCGGGGCGGCACACCTGTGGCACGGGTGACAGCTTTGTCACCGCCAAAGACCCCTGGTTTGAAGCCAATCGGGTTGACGTCGTCGACATGGAGCTCTTCGCAATTGCCGCCGTGGCCCACGAGCACAATATTGCCTGGCGCTCATTCAAATACGTCACCGACGATACCAACGAAGATTCGGGTCAAGACTGGCAACAAAAAGTTCGGCACGGAGAGCGCCTTTTTATTGACCTGTTGCAAGAGGTGCTTTGATGCTTCGTCTATTCACCATCATCGGTTTAACGTTTCTCAACTTATTCACTGCTTCCGCTATGGCACAAACCACCCACACACCCAAGCACGCGATCTATCTTGCCAAAGATTTTAAGTTTCAGTCTGGCGAGACCATCAGTGAGCTCAAGCTTGGGTACACCACCCTTGGCGAGCCAACGAGTCAACCCGTACTGATTTTGCACGGCACAGCGGGCACGGGAACAGGCATGCTGAATCCCGCGTTCGGTGGCCAACTGTTTGGTCCAGGGCAGGCGCTCGATGCCAACAAATATTTTATTATCCTGCCCGATGCTGTCGGGGTCGGCACGTCAAGCAAGCCTTCCGACGGCCTGCGAATGAAGTTTCCAAAATATAACTACGATGACATGGTCTCTGCCCAGCATCGTCTAGTGACCGAAGGCCTAAGCCTGAAGCACCTGCGTCTTGTCTTAGGTAACTCAATGGGCGGCATGCAAACTTGGCTTTGGGGCGTCAGGTACCCCAACTTCATGGATGCGTTGGTGCCGATGGCTGCAATGCCAGCCCCAATGTCGGGCCGCAATTGGATGACGCGCCGCCTGATCATTGACTCGATTCGAAACGACCCAGCCTGGCAACAAGGCAATTACAGCCAACAGCCACCGAGCTTACAGTTTGCCTCAGTCTTTTTTTCAATTGCCACAAGCGGTGGCAATCAAGGCTTACAAAAATTAGCGCCTACGCGCACGCAAGCTGATCAATTGTTAAATCAGCGTCTAGCCGCCGGCTCCAGCGCAGATGCAAACGACAACCTCTACCAATGGGAAGCCTCGGGCGACTACGATCCTTCAGGCAAACTTGAAAACATCCGCGCCCACGTCCTGGCGATTAACTCAGCCGATGACGAACGCAATCCGCCTGAGTTGGGCCTCATGGAAAAGGCGTTGGCGCGCATTGCGCACAGTCAGTTGTTTTTAATCCCCGCAAGCCCTGACACCTCAGGGCACGGTACGACCGGTCAGGCCAAGTGGTGGAAAGATCAACTGTCAACATTCTTGCAAACGGTGCCAGTGCAAACCCCCTAAACGCGCTACACCACCTCAAAGTGATGCGTGCCGTCGACACCGAGCTGCGCGACTAGGCCGAACTCCCAATCCAGATAAGCCTGCATCGCTTCACGTGGTGCATCCGTACCCTCGTACGGCCGCTTGTAACGATCAATCGGCTCTGACAACAACGCGGTAGCACCCTTCTCAAGCGGCTGACCCGCGGCTTTCCAGGCTTGAGTTCCACCACTCAGCACCGAAACCGGTACTGTTAAGTGCGCGGCGATCTCTGCGAACGCAAAACATGACAGCAAACCATCGGGGCAAACCAGCACATAGCCAGACGCCTGTGGCAGATGCTTCACGGCCTGTTTGAATTGCGAACGCAATACGTAGTTTGCACCCGGGATATGTCCCTGCACATATTGTGCATGCTTGCTTAGATCTAGCACTGCAAACTGTTTAGCCGCCAAACCTGCCGCCACGTCATTCACGCCCATGTAGTTCACCACAGGCATCGATGGATACGCTGCCACCCACGCTCCGGTTTCTGTAAACGCATCTAGCGAAACGTCGGTGAGTACATAGACTTCCCACGCCATTTGCGCCAGCCATGATGCCGTCATATTGGCACGCACACCTTCTGTATCAACCAACACAATACGTGCGCCACGTATCGGCGCCATCATTTCAGTCTCTTGCACCAACTGACCACCAGGCGCAGACCGAAATCCCGGCAGATGGCCGAGCACGTATTCTTCTGGCGTGCGGATATCAAAAAAATATGTTGTACGCGTTTGTTGCACACCCCAAGTTTTTGCTTCGGCCCACGCCACGCGCCTGACCCCCGCACGGTCGGCCACAGCGCAGGCGCGTGTCGAGGCCGTCAAGGTGGTTTGCTCAGACACTTCTTTGAATTTGCGGGTCTCACCACGATCTAGCGCCTGCCCAGCAAGCGTCCAACCAATCGTGCCGTTACGTAGCGCCGACACTTTGTTAGGGATCCCCGCGTTAATCAACGACTGCGTGCCAATAATGCTGCGGGTGCGACCTGCGCAATTCACAATCACTTGTGTTTCGGGTCTTGGGGCCAACTCTGCGATCCGCAACACCAACTCAGCACCGGGGCAACTCGTTGCCGTTGGGATACTCATGGTGTTGTACTCATCAAAACGACGGGCATCAACAATCACCACATCCGCCTTTTGATCAATCAAGGCTTTAACTTCTGGCGCCGAAAGCGAGGGTGTATGTTTTTTAGCTTCGACCAGTTCACCAAACGACTTGCTTGGTACGTTCACATCCCGAAACAGTTCACCGCCCGCCGCCTTCCAGGCGCGCACACCGCCCTCAAACACCGCGACCGCTGTGAAGCCCAAAGACACTAAACGCTGCGCAGCCAACATTGCGTCTGAAGCAAGCAGATCGCAATCGCCCTCATCCAGCGTCACGATTTGCACATCGCGGCGCGGCAACTTGGCATACGCATCGAGTTCAACGCGGGATAACGGAAAATTTGCGGCAAACAAGGGATGTGACTGCGCGTGCGGATCTTCTTCGCGCACGTCTAAAAAAGCGATTTCACGTTTTTCAAGCAAGGCGCTACGTACGTCGTTATAGCTGCACAATTGCACTTGTTGGACGGGACTAGGCTTCATCACAAGCATCAACTCCAGAGATTGGGCACAACATCATTGTTGTACCCAGAGATAAAGGTTTTTTCGGCGCCGGTCGTCGCATCAAACACATGGCGACTAATCCGACCAATATTGCCACCATACACGTGGATGCTGATGGAGGTTTGATCTGGATAAAAATTTGCGACCTCATGCACATCATGCGTCGCAGGCGAAACACTACAAACGTTTCCGGGCTTCAAGATATGGCTCTCACCCCGCAAATAGCTGCCATCGGCCTGCTTAAAATAGTGCGTATCAATCTCTTGGCCGCGCAGCATGCCGATCAAGCCCCAGGTCATGTGGTCGTGCACCGGCGTCTTTTGCCCCGCCCCCCACACAAAACTCACCACTGAAAAACGCTCTTGCGGATCGGCATACAGTAAATATTGCCGATAAAACTCGGGATGCGACACCGTAAATTGCTCTGGTAACCAATCATCGTGTTCAATCAAGGTCGCGAGCAATCCGGCACCTTGTTTTAATAACTCGGGTTCACCCGACTCACGCTGAACCAGCAAGCCCAGATCATGCACAAAGGTGAGTAATTTTTGGTTTTTCATTCGCTCGTCTCTTTGACCCATTCTGGATCTATTTTTGCAGACCGAGGTCTACACCCCAAGCTTAGCAAGGATCGCCGCGTCGTGTCTTACAAAACTGCGTACGCGGCGAACCTGCGTTGACAGCACGCAGGCAAGTTTCTACTATCGAAGGCAATTAGGAGACTCTATGCGTATCGTTGACCTACATTCACACTGGGGCACAGAGCGTGGCTACGTACTGCGCTCGTCTGACGCGTTAGCGCAGCAAAAAAGCACCTGGAACTCGACCCCCAAATACGACACCGAAGAACAAATGGCCGCCTACCTGCGCGCCAATCAGGTGAAAACCATTTTAGATTTTGGCTTTACCAAAAACTTGTCTATTGAAGAAGTTAAACCCTTGCACGACTATGCAATCGAAACGCAAGCGAAATTCTCAGACTGTATTTTTGGCAACTGGCTTCAGATGGATCCGCGCTTAGGTCAAGCCGCCGCAGACGAACTCGAGCGCTGCATTCAAGCCAGCGAGGGCTTTATCGGATTTTGTGTCTCGGGTTCTGGCACAGGCTTTGCTGCTAGCGACCCAATCTATCACCCCATCTATGAAGTGCTGCAAGCCCATCATCGACCCGCTTTGGTACTGGTGGGCCACACCGGCGCGGGTGCGGGCTTACGGGGCGGTGCCGGCATCAAGCTCGATCTTTGCCATCCGCGCTATATCGACGAACTCGCCATTGACTTTCCAGACCTGCAAATCATCAGCGGCCGCCCAGCGTGGCCCTGGCAAGATGACATGATCTCAATCATGATCCATAAGCCCAACGTCTGGAGCGAAGTGCACGGCTGGTCACCCAAATACTTTACCGACCCCTTTAAAAAAGAAATTCGCTCGCGCTTAAAAGACCGCGTGATGTTTGGGGCCGACTATCCATTATTTCGCTATGAACGTTTGGTACAGGACTGGAAAGACCTGGGCTACACCGACGATATTCTTGAGCGTATATTTCATCGCAATGCTGAGCGTCTGTTCGGCATCAAAGAGACAAGCTAATGGATTTATCACTGACCGGAAAAATCGCCGTTGTTGGCGGAGCAAGTCAAGGCATTGGCTACGCCATCGCACATCTCTTGGCCTCAGAGGGCGCAACGGTCGCTATGGTGGCGCGCAAAGAAGAGCCGTTACTTGACGCTTGTAAACAAATTACTGAACAAACAGGGGCAAAAACCTTTGCGATTTCAGCTGATATCCGCAAGGGCGTTGATTGCGAAAGGATTATTGCTCAGGCCTTGGGTGAGTTCAAGCGTATTGATATTTTGATTAATAACGATGGTGCACCGCCGCTCGGTGAACTTGAAAGTTTTGACGATATCGCTTGGCAAAAGGCCATCGAACAAAACTTGATGAGCGTCATACGTCTAACACGCGGCGCTCTACCCTCAATGCGTCAACACCAGTGGGGTCGCATCATTAACATTACTGCATTGTCTGCCATTCAACCGATCGCGCGTTTTGGTTTATCCGTGGCAACAT
>JBAXLV010000175.1:0-5724 GCA_037134635.1 Alcaligenaceae bacterium | reverse complement strand
CCTCTGAAACACTCAGACATATTGGACAATCCGCTTTTTCAGTGTTTTCAATCGGCGTTTTCATTCACTTCATTTTATTGAATAGATTGGGATTTGAATTTAAATTTCACGAAATGATTGCATTAATTGAAGGGTATCGCGCTGGCTTATACGTTCGCCAGCAGTGGTTACCTAACATTATTGCGGGCCTTGTGGTCGGAATCGTTGCGCTGCCACTGTCAATGGCCTTTGCCATTGCTTCGGGTGCCCGCCCCGAACAAGGCATTTACACCGCCATTATTGGCGGTGGCTTAGTGACCTTGCTAGGTGGATCCCGCTTGCAAATTGCGGGTCCCACCGGTGCGTTCATTGTGATCTTGGCTGGGATCACGGCGAAATATGGCATGGCAGGACTGCAAGTCGCTACCCTTATGGCGGGCGTCATGTTGCTAGTGATGGGCTTGACCAAAATGGGCGGAGTAATCAAGTTTATTCCGACGCCCGTCATCGTTGGATTTACAACCGGAATTGGTGTCATTATTTTTGTGGGTCAGTGGTCTGACTTTTTAGGCTTGCCTAAAGTCAACGCTGAGCATTTTCACGAAAAACTATGGGCGCAAATATTGTTGATCCCACAGTTTCATTTGGCGACGCTTCTGATCGCGCTACTCAGTTTGTTCATCGTCATCTTTTCTCCAAAAGTGACAGCGCTAAAAAAAATCCCAGGCCCCTTGATTGCAATGATCATTGCCACGTTGTTGCAATCGACGTTTCACTTTCAAGGGGTTGCAACAATTGGGACAGCGTTTGGCGGGGTTCCTCAAGGTTTACCGTCGTTCGCCTTGCCCGATCTGAGTGTTTCACAAGTATTGTCTTTGATTGGGCCGGCCTTTACGATTGCCATGCTGGGTGCGATTGAATCGCTGCTGTCAGCCGTGGTGGCCGATGGCATGGCGGGTACCAAGCATGACTCGAATCAAGAGCTGGTGGGCCAGGGTATTGCCAACATGGTGGCCCCGTTGTTTGGTGGGTTTGCAGCGACAGGTGCAATTGCCCGCACCGCGACGAATATTCGCAACGGTGGGACGAGCCCGCTTGCCGGTGTTGTGCATGCCCTCACGCTGATCGCTGTGCTGCTTGTTTTAGCACCGCTCGCCTCAAGCATTCCATTAGCAGCCCTGGCGGCGATCTTATTCGTCGTGGCTTGGAATATGAGTGAGCTTCATCGTTTTGTAAGGCTGCTTACGCGTGCACCGTTTGCTGATCGCGCCATTCTAGTCGTGACGTTTTTGCTGACGGTATTTGTAGATCTAGTCGTTGCCGTCAACGTTGGGGTGATTCTTGCGATACTTCACTTCTTGCGACGTATGGCGGCGGCAGTCGAACTGCGTCAGGTTGATGACCGATCACTGCAGGCCGAATTGTCTGAGCAGGGCATCACTGCTTTACCAAAAGAGCTGTTGATCTATGAAATTAATGGACCCATGTTTTTCGGTGCAGTCGATAATTTTGAACGCGTGTTATACGACACGGCGACTGACCCGAAGGTGCTGGTGATACGACTTCATCGCGTGCCGTTTATTGATGCGACAGGGTTACAGTGTCTTGAAGATGCCGTCGCGGTTTTACACAAACGAGGCGTGCGAGTGCTGCTTTGCGAGGCCAACACCAGAGTGCTAGAAAAGCTGCGCAAAGCGGGTTCTTTAGACACCCTTGGGTCGGGCGATTATTATGAAACGCTCGCACAGGCCTTGAAGACAGCGATTGAAATACGCTAGTCTTCTCAATTGCCGCAAATTGCGTAAGAACCCATTCATCGCTAAGATTGATCGCAATACTCAATTAATTTCAAAGAGCAAAAAATGGCACAAGCATCACAATTAGATCCGAAGTCGATTAAATGTATAGGCTTTATTGGCGTAGGTGTGATGGGCGAACCCATGTGCCGTCATCTTGCGACTAAAAGTAAGCTGAAGGTTTTAGCCTTTGATTTAGACGAGCCGCCGTTAAAACGACTTGCTGAATTTGGGATTCAGTCAGCAACGATGGCAGAAATTTCGAAACAAGCAGATCTGATTTGTCTATCCTTACCCTCGGGTGAAATTGTTTCAAAAGTGGTGTACGCACCTGGTGGTTTGCTTGAGGCGGGTCGTTCAGGTCAGATCGTAGTCGACTTGAGCACGTCACCTTTTGATACGACGCAAAAAATTGCGGCCGCCTTTGCTGCCAAAGGGATGCACTTTGCCGATGCGCCGGTTATGCGTACGCGTGCGGCGGCCGAGGCAGGCACACTTGCCGTACCCGTTGGGGCAAGCCCTGAGCTGTACGCGTTACTCGAGCCTTTTATTCAAATGTTCGCTACAGATGTGCGCCATGCTGGCAAGGCAGGTTCGGGTCAGGTCGTTAAAATTTTAAATAATATGGTGGTGTACGAAACCGTATTGGCATTGTCTGAGGCACGCGCCATCGGCGCTCGCGCTGGGGTCGATCCTGAAACACTCTTTGCAGCCCTGTCCGCAGGCTCAGCAGATAGTTTTGCACTGCGCAATCAAGGCTTAAAGGCGATCGTTCCGCAAGAGTTTCCCGAGCGCGCCTTCCCGGTTACTTACGCGCGCAAAGACTTGTCCTATGCCGTAGCGCTCGCCGAGCAAGTGGGTGTTAATGCAACGGGGGCAAAAAATTTGGTTGCTTGCTTTGATCAGGCCATCGCCGCTGGGCATGGCGCAAAATATGCACCTGCCATTAGTCTATTATTCGAACAGGGTAAACTCAATTGACAGCAGGTCAGCCACGCCCTATAAACAACCCCTAAGATGCCTCTCTTGAAAGAGGCACGTTTGAAAATAACAGGATGAGACATGTCTGCTAGTGCCCCTGCGACTGGTGCGCAGCTATTTAAGCGTTTTGCCCAGGCGGCAGCGACTTTTTCAAAACCTCGTGCCGTACGCACTGACATGCTGCTGCAATTTGACGAACTTGCAGTACTGGTTCGAATTCGTGAGGGTCGAGTAACCGAGATTCTTGAGCGCGGTGTCGCGCTGCAGTCTTGGGATTTTGCGGTCAAAGGTACTGCCGAAGCCTGGAGCAAGTTCTGGCTTGCGACACCGCCTGCAGGCTGGCACGATTTGCTGGCCTTGAACAAGCGCCAGGCCTTTGTTATTGAAGGTAATCTGCATCCGCTAATGGCACATTTGCAATTTATTAAAGACTTGCTTGCTTCGCCGCGCGAGGTGGCCGCATGAGCGTCAAACTCGAACCGATCGTTGGACGTTACACCAGCTTTGAGATACAGGGCAAACAGTGTCGGGTCTACTTTGAAGAGGCGGGAAGCGGGATCCCGCTCGTCTGCCTGCATACTGCCGGTGCGGATAACCGTCAGTATCGCCATATGATGAATGACGCTGAGATTACCTCGCGCTATCGCGTGATCGCGTTTGACATGCCCTGGCACGGCAAGTCATACCCTCCTGAGGGTTGGCAAGATACGGAATACAAGTTATCAACAGCACTTTATGTCGAAACGGTGATGGCGTTTTGCGCGGCACTCGAGCTCGAGCGGCCCGTGGTCATTGGCTGTTCAATTGGTGGGCGCATCGTTTTACAACTTGCGCATCTACATTCTGATAAGTTTCGCGCGTTGATTGGTGTTGAGGCGGCGGATCATCAACAGCCTTGGTATGACACGTCGTGGTTGCATCGCGGTGATGTACATGGTGGTGAAGTGTGCGCTGCACTGGTGTCTGGCTTGGTTGCCCCGCAATCACCAGCGATCCATCGTCATGAAACGCTTTGGCAATATATGCAAGGTGGCCCGGGCATCTTTAAAGGCGATTTGTATTTTTATCGGGTTGATAGCGATCTGCGCGGCAAACTGACCGGGATTCGTACAGATTTATGCCCGCTGTTTCTACTGACCGGCGAATACGATTTCTCGTGTACGCCTGAAGACACCCTTCGTACTGCCGAGTCGATACCGGGCTCTAAGGTGACCGTGATGCGAGAAGTTGGACATTTTCCAATGAGTGAAAATCCCGCGCAGTTTCGGCAATACCTATTGCCGGTGTTGAATCAGATTCATTCAATTTAAGCCATTTAGTTTCGCATTTTTAATTTCACAACGTAGGGGACAAGCATGAAAATTAAATATATTGCAGCCGCGTTAGCCTGTTTAGGTGCACTCACAACACATACCGCTTTTGCACAACAAGATGTTTTAAAAATTGGTGCATCAGTGACCTTGTCAGGCCCGGCTGCGGCTTGGGGGTTGGGGATGAAAAATGCAGCCGAACTTGCTGCAGATGCAGTCAATGCGCAAGGCGGTCTTGAAGTCGCTGGAAAAAAATACAAAGTAGAAGTGGTGGCCTATGACGATAAGTATCAAACGAACGAGGCCGTTACGATTGCCAATCGCATGATCTTTGAAGATAAGATCCAATACATGATTGGCCCTGTTGGTTCGGCTTCGGTGTTGGCGATTCAACCAATCACTGAAAAAAACAAGATGATTGTGATGACGCTCGGCTTTACGCCTAAGGCGCTTGGTCCTGAAAAACCCTTCACCTTTCGCCCGCCGGTGACGACTGGTGAGGTTTCAGATCCGCAAATCGCATGGATTGTTAAAACGCTGGGCGTCAAAAA
Organism: Alcaligenaceae bacterium; assembly: GCA_037134635.1. Classification (GTDB taxonomy): domain Bacteria; phylum Pseudomonadota; class Gammaproteobacteria; order Burkholderiales; family Burkholderiaceae_B; genus Zwartia. The sequence goes on along the minus strand of JBAXLV010000175.1, from coordinate 1,107 downwards.
AGTTGGCGCTATTTTCCCAAATGATGAAACTGGGCAGGCCATTTCGAAAGATTTAGAAGTTGCGTACAAAAAAGCGGTTTCGGCTCTGGCTGCAAAAGAGTTTTTTGAACGCGATCGTGTCGACTTCGTACCTTTGTTGACGCGACTGATGGCTCGGGGGATCGATGCGATTGAGCTGGATGGTAATTCACCCGACACCTCAGGCTTGATTGTCAAACAAGCGCGTGAGATGGGCTTCAAAGGCAAGATTGTGCGCACCGGCGGGCCTGCAACGCGCGAAATCGTGAACGTCGCTGGCAAGGCCGCGACTGAAGGGATGTTTGTGCATACGCCCATTGATCCCGCTCAACCCTCGATCAAGGCTTATGCTGATTTGTATGCCGCGAAGTACAAGTCTGCGATGAATGGTTTTAGTCCAGCCTTTTACGATGCAACCAATCTGCTGTTTGAAGCGATGCGTCGTGCCGGTACTGTTACTGATTCGACAAAAGTTCGTGATGCACTCGAAAAAATCAGTGGCTTTCCGGGTGCGTTGGGAACGTTAGGTTGGACGGGCCAGTCCACGTATGGCATCAATCATCAATTGAATGCACCGTTCTTTGTGGCAGAAGTCAAAGATGGCGCTGAAGTGATTCGCGCACGTTGCACGGTGGCCGGTTGCGAATAGCGCAGGTCTATTTTTAAAGCATAAAAGTTGGTTTTTCTATGACGCGTCCGCCTTCAGATCCAGTCACTCTGTGCATGGCAGATTATGCGCTGGCACAAACTTGGCCCAATCTACCTGAGGCGGTGCGCGTGCACACCTTGAGGGCTTGGATCAATTTTGTGGCCTGCGCGACCGGGGGCGCTACGATGCCCTCGGTGGATGCCGCGGTAACTGGGCTGTTGTCGATGGGTGGCGGTGAGATACCGAACCTGGGTAGACGAGAGCGTACTTCGCTGCCAGACGCAGCGTTGTTAGGTAGCTTAGCGGCGTCTGCGCATACTTATGATGATACGCATCTGTCAACCATCACACATCCAACCGGGCCTGTGGCCTCAGCAATCCTCGCGACTGCGTATCAACTAGGTACAGTCGATCGCCCGGTGAGTGGTGAACAGATGCTC
>JBAXLV010000174.1:0-5767 GCA_037134635.1 Alcaligenaceae bacterium | reverse complement strand
CTTTTATTTGGCCACTGATAGTCGGGGCGTTGCGTGATGGCTTGATAAGAAAAACGACCATGCGTAGGCAGAAGTTCTGTGGCTTTTGAAGGTTTCATAAATGGATCGTGTGGGAGGTTCGATTTTTCAGTGTCCGAGATAGGCCTCTGTCAATTTTCCTGAGTCGCGTAAAGCGTCTGACGTACCGCTAAAGACCATACGACCTGAAGCCAATAAGTTTGCATGATCAGAGAGCGCTAACGCTAAGTCTGCCCGCTGATCAACCAGTAAGATTGTTAAACCCCGGGCCTTGAGCTCGGCGAGCCTAAGAAATAAGTCTTCAACAATGGCCGGTGCCAAACCCAAGGACGGTTCGTCGAGTAAGAGCATCAGGGGCTCGGCAGCCAAGCCACGCGCGATTGCCAACATCTGTTGTTCGCCTCCGGATAGCAAGCCCGCACGTCGCGTTTTCAGGGTCAAGAGCTTTGGAAACATCGCATAGATTTTTTGTAATTTCTCGTTCGTCAATGTTACGCGTGCGTGGGCGCCAATTCGTATATTGTCTTCAACACTAAGTTCCGAAAAAACTTGACGTCCCTCAGGCACCATGACCAAACCTAGGCGAGCAACCTGGTGGGCAGCAAGAGCACTGATGTCGCGGCCATCAAAGCCAATAGCGCCAGAAAATTGTGGATGTAATCCCGAGAGCACGCGCATCAGGGTTGATTTTCCGGCGCCATTTGCACCAAGTACTGCAACGGTTTCACCTTGTCGGACCGCAAATTCGATATCGGTTAATACATTGGCCGCCCCATAGTTTGCTGCAAGACGTCCAACAACCAAGACATCGTGCGCGCGTTCTTGAGCAGGCGTCTCAGTGGCGATTTGATTTAAGAATGTCGATTCACCGCTTCCTAAGTAGGCTGCTTTCACAACGGCACTCTGTTGAATTTCGGTCGGAGCGCCCGAGGCAATTAGTTTTCCTGAATCTAGGACGTGAATTTGATCCGAGATACTCATGACCAGTGTCATATCGTGTTCGATAATAAAGACGCCTACGCCTGAACCGGCAATGTTTTTTAAGACAGACGCGAGTTGAATTTTTTCTTCGGCACTTAAACCGGCCGCGGGCTCGTCAAGTAAAACAAAAGCTGGGCGAGCAGCGAGTGCGCGTGCAATTTCAACTAAGCGACGGTCGACATGTGCGAGTGCGCGGGCAGATTCTTCGAGCGTGCCAAGATACCCGACAAAGCGTAGTAGTTTTTCGCAAAAATCGTAACGCGCGGCAACGGGGATGTTGCCCCAGAGTCGCCCTTGCAAGAGCCCAACGTATACATTATCTAAGACGCTTAATGAACCAAATAACTGTGACGTTTGATATGTGCGTGTCAAGCCACTACGACCAATCTGAGCGCTGCTCAGACCGCTCAGTTTTTGTTCGTTGAGCGAAACCGTTCCGTGGGTAGCTTGATAAAACCCAGTGACCAGGTTGATTAGTGTTGTTTTGCCGGCACCGTTCGGACCAATCAGACTGGTGATTTTTCCGCCTAAGGCAGTTAAAGAAACGTCTTTCAACGCATGATTGCCACCAAACAAAACACCCAGATCGCGAATGGTCAACAGCGCGGTAGGTGTTTGCTTAAAACCGATTGACGTTTCGGCACTTGCGATTGGATCATGTGTCGACGTCTTGTCTAGATCGCGAGGGTTGCTCTGCTTGATCAAAGGTGCGAATACTTTTTGCCAAAATGTGGCCAACGTACCCGCGATACCATTTGGTGCGATCAGCAAAACAATTAATAGCAAACCACCAAAAAAAATGAGCCGATACTCTGCGAGCATCGAAAGTAATTCGGGTAGCAAGATCACCACGAGTGCGCCCAGCAGGGGGCCAGCTGCATAGCCGACTCCACCAATCATCAGCATGAGCAAGAAAATAATCGATTGAAAAAAAGGAAAGGATTCGGGACTGATGAAGCCATTCATGCTCGCAAAAAGTGACCCTGCAACCCCAGCGAGCGCAGCAGAGATACTGAAGGCAATGACGCGAACAACTAAAAGCTTCGCCCCCAATGCGCTGGCTGCGATCTCTGCGTCTCGGGTGGCGCGCATAATGATGCCCCAACGGCTCTGCGCAAACCACGCGTACGCAGGTATCAACAATGCACTCATTAGAATCGCGAACCATGTCAGTTGTACGCCTGAAATCTCGATGCCACCGAGCATCGGTCGCGGGATATTCATGATGCCATTCCAGCCCCCGGTCAAATCTTTCCATTCGGCAATGCCTTGTTCGACAAAATAACCGAAAGCAATCGTGATCATTGCGAGATAAGGGCCTTTGGCCCGCAAGGCCGGCAGCGCAAGTAAAGCGCCTGCCACGCCCGAAATAAAAGCGGCACCGATGAGTGCGATGAAATACGGGACGCCAAGCTTCGTGGTAAGCAGCGTGGCTGCATAGGCGCCAATGGCATAAAACGCTGCGTGCCCAAGTGATGTTTGTCCGGCCAAGCCCATTAAGACGTTTAAGCCAACGCCAACGATGGCCGTGATCGCAACGGTGCCCAGCACCAGCGATTGATAATCATTGATGAAAAATACAGTGAGGGATCCAAGACAGAGCCAGACCCCCCCAAGCAATGAAGCTGAACGTAACGCGTTCATACTTTGTTGATCCCGCGTTTGCCAAATAAGCCGACGGGCCTGAATGCAAGAACGACAATTGTGAGGCCGAATGAAAACATTTGGGCGTAGGTCGAACCAAAGGCGGTCACAAGTAGCGCTTCGATAATGCCTAGTAGCAGTCCGCCTGCCATCACTCCGGTGGCACTTTCGATCCCTCCTAAGATCGCTGCAGCAAAGGCCTTGATGCCAAACACCGTACCCATGCCTGCCGACACGGTATAGAGGGGGGCAATTAATATCCCAGCAATGCCGGCAAATACGCCTGCCAGGGCAAAGGCTAAGCCAATCATTTTTTCTGAATCAATCCCCATCAATTTTGCCGCACTACGATTTTGCGCGATGGCGAGTAAAGATTTTCCAGTTGAGGTCAGACGCATTCCAAGCGCTAAGGCAACTGCAATTGAAAATCCCATCAGAGGGATGAGAAGCTGTAGCGCATTGATGCGCAAGCCACCAAGCTCGAACCCTTGTTGCAGTAATGCTGTCGTTTGGCCTCGTGGATCTTTACCAAAGCTAAACAGAACGATGTTTTCAAGAATCAGACCAAGGGCTACGGTGGCCATGAGCCAGGCGTCCGAATTGCGATTGACAAAAGGCCTGACGGCAATGATCTCAACAAAATAGCTCCAGAGCCCGCAGAGCACAAGCGCGAGCGGCACCGCAAGCCACACGGGCCAGTGCCACAGCGTCGTTAAGCTGAAGGTGAGCACGGCGCCCAACATGAGCGACGCGCCCTGCGCAAAGTTCACCGTACGCGATACGGCATAGGTGGTGTAGTAGCCAAGAGCAACCAGACCATACATGCTACCAATGCCTGCGCCAGTAATGAGGGCAGAGACGTATTCTGAAAGTCCCATTACTTATTTCACAGGGACGATCTTGCCTGCGTCGTACCGCACCATCACATAGTCTTCAGGGGCAAGAGCCTCATGGCTGGCGCTCGCAAAGGGTTTGTTGTAGGTTTTGATCAAGCCCGGATACGATTCGATTTTTTCAAGTGCGATGCGAATGGCGTCGCCGTCAGTGCTCTTGGCTGCTGAAATGGCCAGCGCAAGCAGATGCATGGCGTCATAGGCATTGGCGGTGCCGACCGGAGCAATAATATCTGCAGCGGTTTTGACGCCGTAGCGTTTGCTGAGCTCTGCCATGACTTTCTCAGAGGTGGGTGTGGGTGGCGAAAAAAAACTGTACGTTTGAATAAAATGCACATCACCCGCAGAAGGACCCACTAGTTCGTCAAATCGGCCACCCGAGATGCCCCAGTGTGAGACGACCGGTATGTTCCAGCCCATGCGCTCTCGAGATTTCATCATTTGTGCGCCTGGCGCAGCGTTGGCCACTAAAATCAAGGTGTCAGCACCCGCGCTTTTTAAACGATTCAGCTGGGGCGTGACATCGATATCTGATTGCTCAAGTTTCTCGACACCGGCAATTGGCAAATTGGCAGCTGCTGCTGCGGCCTTCAGACCCTTCTCGTTTGATTCACCCCAAGGGTTGTTGACCAGAATCAAGCCAGGTTTTTTAGAATTGTATTTGTTCATCGCGTATTGGATGAGCGCAATATCAACTAAATCATCTTGTGCTGAAACGCGAAATACATAGTTTGGATTCGCGCCATTTTTGGTAATGTTCGTGCCTGCAGCCCAGACGCCCAATAAGGGTTTTTTATTCTGATTGGCAATGGGCACGATTGCTAGCGACACCGGCGTATCGATCCCGCCAAATAATGCTACGACCTTTTCGTTTGAGATGAGTTCGCGTGCGGCGGTCACGCCTTTCGGCGGGCTTGATTCATCATCACGTTTAATCAGCACAAGTTTTTCGCCAAGCACGCCGCCTTTCGCGTTGATCTCGTCAATGGCAATCGTCAAACCACGCGTGATCGCCTCGCCCGATTGAGCCGATTGTCCCGTGAGCGCTGCGACCAGGCCGATTTTGATATCTGCGGCCTGAGCGCCGATGCTCAAACTGATAGTGGTCAGCGCTGCCAACTTGGCGCTAAAACGAATAAAGCGTGAGTATGTCATTGCACGATCCTCAAAAATTGAACGGTTAAAAAACGTTGCATAAGGCGATGCCGGCATGGAATTTGCTTGAAAGTCGACAACGCGAAAGGCAGCCTGCGACAGTTTGGCTAGCAGTTTCGTTACACGATCCGTTAAAAACCTTTCAACCGACTGGAGCTCACCGACCATGCAACAAATTCCCCTGCTGGACCTCTCGGCCTACTATCACTCAGCGGGCTCGACACCAGATCTAAAGCAATTGTTGTGCCAAGTAGATCAGGCCCTGTGTGAGATCGGCTTCTTGTGCATCAAGGGAACTCCTTTGACCCAACAGAGTGTTGAGCATGCGCAGACGGTCGCGACGAGGTTTTTTGATCTGCCCTTGCAGGATAAAAATGCAGTCAAAGCACTGAAGCACGCCAATCGCGGCTACACGGGCTTAGCGGAGCTAGGCTTGTCGTATTCGATGGATGCGAGCGATTTGAAACAAGATCGCCAGGCCGCTCCGCCCGATTTGTTTGAGCGCTACCGTATTGGGCCTGTCGATGCCTTCGCGGCTGAGTTGATGGCAAAGTATGGTGAGACGGCCTATGCGCCGAATATCTGGCCAGAAGGTCCGGCAGAATTTAAGGAAGTGATGGAGTCTTACTACCAGCAAGTGAATCAACTGGCGCAAGATCTACTCGGGATATTTGCCTTAAGCCTGGGCTTAGAACGCCAGTGGTTTGCCAATAAAGTGGATCACAGCATGGCGTCGTTGGCGGTCAATCATTATCCGGCCCAGACTCAGCCGGCCTTGCCCGGACAGCTGCGCGCTGGCCCGCACACAGATTACGGCACGCTCACGATTGTTGCACCGACTTCTGCGCCCGGTGGTTTACAAATCCGCACCAAAAACGGGACATGGCAAGACGTCAGTGTTGAACCAGGCACCTTTGTGGTGAATATTGGCGACATGATGGCGCAATGGACAAACGATCGCTGGGTGTCGACGGTGCACCGTGTCGCAAACCCAAGTGCCGCGGATGGCTTGGCGAGTCGCCGTTTGTCTTTGGTCTTTTTTCACCAACCCAATCCGGATGCCTTGATTGAGTGCA
>JBAXLV010000173.1:0-5807 GCA_037134635.1 Alcaligenaceae bacterium | reverse complement strand
CCTTCTTACCAGGCGGCCAGGTGCCTGTTTTGGCCAGCATTTTTAAACAACCCAAACTGGCTGCGACTCTGGCGCTGATTGCCAAAGAGGGCTGCGACACTTTTTATCGAGGCAAACTAGCCAAAATGCTAGCAGCAGAGCTGACTCAGGTTGGCAGCCCACTCACGCTTGCCGATCTCAAGGCTCACCAGGCAAAACTGATTGACCCATTGCACACGGCGATTGGTCACGGTCGGTTATTCAACATGGTGCCGCCCTCGCAAGGCCTTTTGTCTTTGTTAATCTTAGGCATCATGGACCGCATTCAGGGCTGGGACCACGATCCCGAAGGCGCTGAATTTGTACACGCCCAGGTTGAAGCGACGAAACTGGCCTTTAGCATTCGAGACCAGTACCTCACCGATCCCGCCTTCATGTCGATCGCGCCACAAGACTTATTAACGCCGGCTCGCATTGACGCCCTCGCTGCCCGACTCGACACCAGCCGGGCTGCACCTTGGGGACAAAAAACCTCGCCCGGCGATACGATCTGGATGGGGGTCATCGATCAGTCAGGTATCGCCGTCTCTTTTATACAAAGTATTTATCATGAGTTTGGTTCAGGCGTCGTCTTACCAAACTCAGGTGTGAACTGGCAAAACCGGGGCTGTAGTTTTTCCCTCAATCCGGCACACATCAACACACTGGAACCCGGCAAAAAACCTTTCCATACCTTAAATCCGGCATTGGCGCAGCGTTCAGACGGGTCAATCATGGTCTACGGAGCGATGGGCGGCGATGGTCAACCACAAACGCAAGCAACCATCTTTAATCGCGTGACACGCTTTGGCGATCACCCACAGCAAGCCATCGAGAGACCCCGCTGGCTACTGGGTCGTACGTGGGGGCAATCAAGCGATTCGCTCAAGCTTGAGAGTCGCTTTAGCGCCAACACCATTGATCAACTACGGTTGCTTGGCCATGAGGTGGAGACGATTGGCGCCTGGGACGAAGGCGTGGGTCATGCGGGTATGCTTCTTCGCCACGCAAACGGTGTTCTGGAAGGCGGCTTTGATCCCCGCTCGAACGGGGCGGTGGCGTCGTTTTAACGACTCAAAGCCACTTTTGCATAAAAAGAGCCTGACCTGTTGCGGCACTGAGCGCGTATTGCTCAAAACCAAAGCGGGCGTACGCCTGCTTTGCCACGCCGTTACCGCTTAATACCTCGAGCGTCAATTTGCAACAGCCCTGGGCTTTTGCATGCGCTTCGAGTGCCTGCAGAAGTGCTTGGCCCACGCCCTGCCCCCTTTGCTCAGGGGCAACGGCGATGTCATGCACATTCATAAGCGGCCGCGCCTTAAACGTTGAATAGCCCTGCATCGCATTGAGCAGACCAATCGGTTGATGATCTAGCCAAGCCAGCCAACTCACCGCGCCAGGCACCTTAGCTAAATCGTCACACAGCCGAGACTTGACCTCGGCAGCTAAGGGCTCGCCACCGCCCATGGAATCGCGGGCGTACATATCCAGTATCGCGATGAGCGCCGACCGATCGACCGAATCAAGGTAATCGACCTTTTTGACCAAAATGCTGCGCTGCATAAAAGAACCTCGCGTTAAACAACAAGAATGAAGGGCAGCCTCAATGGTATAACAAGCGCCTGACTGAATTGAATTGAAGACGAAGGATTCTGATGTCTGCACCGCTACCGCTTGAAGGCCTACGCGTCATTGAGTTTACCCACATGGTGATGGGGCCAACCTGTGGCATGATTTTAGGTGACCTCGGTGCTGAGGTCATTAAAGTTGAGCCTCTTGCTGGCGACAATACCCGCAAATTACTCGGTTCGGGCGCAGGCTTTTTCCCGATGTTCAACCGCAATAAAAAAAGTATTGCCATTGATGTCAAAAATCCGCGTGGTCGAGAAATTGTTTTAAAACTGTTGACTGATGCCGACGTCTTTAGTGAAAACTTCAAAACCGGCACCATGGATAAACTGGGTTTTGGGTACGAGGCACTCAGTAAACTAAATTCAAAACTGATCTACGTTTCGCACAAAGGTTTTTTGCCTGGCCCCTACGACCATCGCACGGCACTTGATGAGGTGGTTCAGATGATGGGCGGGCTCGCCTATATGACGGGCCCCGAAGGACAACCCCTTCGTGCCGGCGCAAGCGTCAACGACATCATGGGCGGCATGTTTGGTGCGATTGGTGTTTTAGCTTCGCTACAACAACGCACACGCACGGGCCAGGGACAACAGGTGGCCAGCGCACTATTTGAAAATAATGTTTTTTTGGTTGCTCAGCATATGTTGCAGTATGCAGTCACCGGAAAACCCGCCAATCCCATGCCTAATCGGATTAGCGCCTGGGCAGTCTACGATGTGTTTACCGTCAAAGACGGTGAGCAGATATTCTTGGCAGCCGTCAGCGACACACAATGGGCAATTTTGTGCGAAGAGTTTGGTTTTGACGATCTGAAAAATGATCCGCGTCTAGGCAGCAACAATGATCGCGTACGCGTGCGACCCTGGCTCACTGGCGAATTGCGTAAGCGCTTTGCACCGTTTAGCGCCACCGAATTAAGTCAACGTTTTGAAAAAACGGCACTGCCCTACGCGCCGATCACACGACCCCACGATCTTTTTGATGATCCTCATTTATTAGCAACCGGCGGCTTGGCTCCCATGACTGTCGCGGCTGACAATACGGGCGCTGGGCGCGAAATCGACACGCGCGTCGCACTGCTTCCCATCGCACTGCAAGGCGAACGCTTGCGTGTCCGTAAAGCCTCACCCAAGATTGGCGGCGATACGATCGACATCTTGCATTCTGCCGGTTACGGCGACAACGAAATACAAGACCTGCTCAACGCAGGCGTCATTGGCACACAACCCGAAACTACACAACCCAAACCATAAACCGACTAACGGAGCACGCATGGACTTACATCTAACCAATCAACACGTTTTAATCACCGGCGGCAGTAAAGGAATCGGACTGGCCTGCGCCAAAGGCTTTCTTGAAGAAGGTGCAAAAGTCAGCCTGGTCTCACGCGACCAAGCCAATCTTGATGCTGCAAAAAAAGAACTACTCGCTCAATTGCCAGCAGCTGCGAATCGCATTGCGGTGTTCGCGGCAGATCTAAAAAGTGACGTTTCTGCCTTAGCCGCACTCGACGCTGCAGAAAAAGCACTGGGGCCCGTTGACGTCTTGGTGAACTCGGCGGGCGCCGCAGCCCGTCGTGCCGCCCCTGACTTAACGCCCGAAGTCTGGCGCAGCGCCATGGATGCCAAGTTCTTTACCTATGTCAACATGATGGATCCCGTCATTAAGCGCATGGGTGCGCGCCGCAAGGGTGTGATCGTGAACGTTGTTGGTGCAGGCGGCAAGGTTCCGTCGACCGTGCATATCTCTGGCGGAAGCGCGAATGCAGCGCTAATGCTCGCGAGTGCAGGTTTAGCTGCGGCCTATGCACCGATGGGTATTCGCGTCAACGCCGTGAATCCTGCAGCCACCTTGACTGAACGCCTGAAAGAAGGCATCAAAGTCACCGCCAACCACGAAAAAATCAGCGAAGCCGAGGCCTTAAAACAAGCAACAGCACGCGTACCGCTTGGTCGTTTAGCAACCCCAGAAGAGGTTGCAGATACCGTTGTGTACTTAGCGTCTGACCGGGCCAGTTACGTCACGGGCACGATCATCACGATGGATGGCTCTGCCAATCCGATCGTGGTTTAACCACGCTGCATGCGGATGTATTGTTCAATAATCGCCTGATACGACGCATCAGGCTTGAGTCCGAAACGGTGGGTGCGCTCGCAATCAAATTTTGATGGCCAGCCACCCACAATTTTTTCGATCGCAGGATCAGGCTTAATGGTCACTAGGCTTGCAACGTCCTTACCTGCCACTTGTTCAAGTGCCTCTAACATCTGACCAACCGTGACAGTCAAGGCCGGTAAATTCAACGCTGTTCGACCACCAAAGGCTTCACGCGTTGCCTCAACCACAGCCAGAATGCCGGCAATCGTTGTATCTGGCGACGCCAAAGCGACCGCTGTTGACAATTCAACTGGACACACCGAAGGCACACCCGCCAAAGGTTCGCGCACAATTCCAGACAAAAAGCTTGAAGCCGCACCATTTGGCTTGCCGGGGCGTACCGAGACGGTCATCAGACGTGCGACGCGACCGTCAATAAATCCTTTGCGCGTGTAATCTGCAATCATTTGTTCACAAATAAACTTGTGAATACCGTAGCTCGATTGCGGCGTGGGTAGCGTTGTATCACGCACCACTGATGCTAACGGGATCGCAGGATCTGAACCAAAGACTGCCACTGAACTTGCGAAGAAAAATAAAGCGGCGCGCCCAGTTCGCGCTTGTTGAGCACGCATCGCATCTAGCATCCGGCGTGTCGCATCCAGGTTTGAGCGTAAACCTAAATCAAAGTCTGCTTCACACTCACCAGAGACTGCCGACGAGAGATGAAACACCGCGTCATAGTTGTTTTCAAAAACAGTATCAAGGCGTTTAAGCAAATCTCCGGTGTCAATACGCACCAGGGGATGATTGGCAATATCAGCTTGGCTAGGCGCCGCCAAGTCGGTGAGCGTCAACGCAGTGATGGGATGATTTTGCAAGGTGCCGCGTTTTAACAATGCGCGCGCCAAAAGCGTCCCTAAAAAACCTGCACCACCTGTAATGAGAATTTTCATACGTTGCATTGAACCTTTTAATCAGTTTAGCTGGCCGGAGCTTACATTACCAAGAGACGTTGAATTGGTCACGAAGCGCTTGTATCGCAGTATCGCTCAGGGGTGTCGCGCTGCACTGACCACGCAACCAAAGTTTCGCGGTTTCTTCGAGCTCTTCGAGGGTGGCCATCGCTGCAGCGGGAGTGGCTCCCCATACTTGGGGACCAAGTCGATCGCACATGACCGCGCGTATTGTCAGACCGCGCGCTTGAAATTGCGTCACACGTTGCTCGAGTTGATCGGCGACTTGCGCAGCGCCAGGTAAAAAATAAGGGATTAAGGGTACGTGCCCCACCTTCATGACGTAATAAGGGGTCAGAGGCGGAACAATATCGTCGGGATGCCAGACCCCGCGCAAAGTGAGATCAACCAAGTACGAGGAATGGGTGTGCACCACACACCCCGCAGTGGGTACGCACGCGTAAATTCGACGATGCAAGGTCAGCGTTTTACTGGCTCGCTCACCTGATATCTGTTGGCCTTGGTCATCGACCCAAGCGAGGGCCTCAGGTTCAAGAAAACCAAGGCAGGCATCGGTGGGAGTGATTAAAAATCCTCCGCCCTGCTCAGCCGGAAGACGTACACTGATATTACCGGTCGACCCATGCACATATCCACGTTCAAAGAGGCTGCGGCCCACGCGGCAAACTTCATTGCGCAAAAAAGTGCTCGACAGATTCTGGGTAGCTGTCATGATCAAACGATTTTGTGAAAGGCTTTACTAAAGAAGTCAGCCGTACCAAAGTTGCCTGACTTCAAAGTAATGTGCAGCATGTTCTCTGACGCAGCGGTTTTACCCGCGCACCAAGGCACACCAGGGTCAATTTGTGGACCGATTTGTAGTTGCTCAATCGATAGAGCTTGCACACAAGCGCCAGATGTTTCGCCACCAGCTACGACCAATTGGTGAACACCCTGTTGTACCAATCCACGTGCAATGGCGGCTAAGGCTTGTTCTACTTGATGTCCAGCCGTCTCAACACCGAGTTGCGTTTGCACGGCTTGCACGGACTCAGGCGTGGCGGTGGAATAGACCAATACGGGGCCAGTCGCCAAATGGCCTTG
>JBAXLV010000172.1:0-5819 GCA_037134635.1 Alcaligenaceae bacterium | reverse complement strand
GCCCGGGGCGCTTTCGAAACAGGTCCTTACCAGTCACCCATGGAAGACGGCATGCAACACTTTCACGAGTGGTATCGCAAGGCCATGGACGAAACCGAGAACTTTTAGGCCTAAGGCCTGTCCAACGACTTAGGCAATGCGTCTATTTTGTTACACGCCGCCTTTTTTGACCGACTTAAAATCCTTTAACTCACTTTTTATACCCTTAAAAAGACTATGAAACGAATTATTCTTTTTTTGCTAACTAATCTTGCGGTCATGCTGGTGCTCAGCGCCACCTTGAGTATTTTGGGTGTCAATCGTTTCATGACTGAGCAAGGGCTCAACCTTCAGATGTTGCTCGTGTTTTCGGCTGTTGTTGGCTTCACTGGGGCCATCTTTTCATTGCTCATCAGCAAACCAATGGCTAAATGGAGCACAGGTGCACGCGTGATTAATCCACAAGCGCCTAGCGGCGCTAAAGAACAATGGCTTGTGGATACCGTACATCAACTGGCCGATCGCGCAGGCATTGGTCGCCCTGAGGTTGCCATTTATGAAGGCGAACCGAATGCCTTCGCAACTGGCGCCTTTCGCAACGAATCACTCGTCGCCGTTTCAACGGGCCTGCTCGACAGCATGACCGAAGAAGAGGTATCGGCCGTACTGGCCCACGAAGTCGCACACATCGCAAACGGCGACATGATCACGTTGACCTTAATTCAAGGCGTGGTCAACACCTTTGTTGTCTTTTTGGCGCGCGTCGTTGGTTACTTCGTCGACCGGGTTATTTTAAAAAATGACAAGGGAACAGGCCTGGGCTACTACGCCACGGTCATCGTTTGCGAGATCGCTTTTGGGATCGCAGCGAGCCTGATCGTGGCATGGTTTTCACGTCAGCGCGAATTTCGTGCAGATGCTGGCTCTGCGTCTTTGCTGAGTTCACGCGAACCTATGATTCGCGCGCTAGCGCGACTTGGCGGCCTGACGCCTGGCGAGCTACCTAAAAGCATTGCCGCATCGGGGATCAGCGGCGGCGGTAGTATTAGCGCCATGTTTGCGACACATCCTCCAATCAATGCGCGCATTAATGCCTTGCAAAACCTGCGCGTCAGTTAATTCATCTAACCACGCGCAATAAAAAACATAGCCCCTCAGCGGGGCTATGTTTTTATCTTTATTCAAATCTAGTGCGCCTGCTCCCAGTTCGGGCCCACGCCCACTTCGGCCACCAGCGGCACACGCAAGCTTGCCACCTCGCACATTAAGCCAGGCAGATTCTCTTTGATTTGCTCAATCTCAGGCATGGGCACATCCAAGACCAATTCGTCATGCACCTGCATCACCATTTTTGTTTGTAGCTTTTCGTGCGCTAACCAATTCTGCACAGCCACCATCGCGAGTTTAATCAGATCAGCTGCCGTCCCTTGCATCGGCGCATTAATCGCGGCGCGTTCAGCGCCGGCTCGTCGTGCCCCTGCCGCATTAATGTCCGACAACCATAAACGCCGACCAAAGACGGTTTCAACATATCCTTGCGCATGGGCCAAGGTACGGGTCTCAGCCATATACTGCGCAACGCCCGGGTACCGAGCGAAGTAACGATCAATATAAGATTGCGCAGCATCGCGCGTGATCCCTAAATTACTGGCTAGGCCGAAAGCACCCATGCCATAAATCAAACCGAAATTAATCGCCTTCGCTGCACGACGCTGGTCTGAAGAAACGTCTTGCAGCCCAACGCCAAACACCTCAGAAGCAGTTGCCTTGTGAATATCTTCACCCGCCGCGAACGCACGCTGCAGATTGGCGTCGTTTGATACATGCGCCATCACACGAAGTTCGATCTGCGAATAATCGGCCGAGATGATCACACCGTTTGTCGCCACAAATGCCTCTCGTACGCGACGGCCTGCCTCTGAGCGCACCGGTATATTCTGCAGGTTCGGCTCGGAGGAGGCCAAGCGCCCAGTAATCACAGCCGCCTGCGCGTAGTGGGTATGCACCCGCCCCGTCGCAGCATTCACCATCTTGGGCAATTTGTCGGTATAGGTCGATTTCAGTTTTGCGAGCCCACGATATTCAAGCAACACCTGAGGCAAAGGATAATCTTCGGCGAGCTTTGTCAAAACATCTTCATCAGTCGAGGGCGCACCACCCGGAGTTTTTCGAACAACCGGCAATTTCATCTTGTTAAATAAAATTTCGCCAAGTTGTTTAGGCGAGTTCAAATTAAACGGCTGCTCGGCAATTGTATAAGCGCGCTGTTCAAGTGTGAGCAACTCTTGACCAAGCACATGACTTTGCCGACCCAGCTCAGCTGAGTCAATCATGACCCCGTTACGTTCGATCTCAAACAGTACGCGAGAGACTAGAATTTCAAGTTGATAAATATATTCAAGCGGCGCTTGCGCCCTCACCTGCTCACGCAACACATTGTGTAAGCGCAAGGTGAAGTCAGCATCCTCGCAGGCATAGTGAGTGGCTCGCTCAAGATCCACTTCATCAAATCCAATTTGATGCGCCCCTTTGCCACACAACTGCTCGTAAGAGGTTCCTTTAATCCCCAAGCAGCGCAGGCAAAGATCCTCAAGCCCAACGCCACGATGCGACTCAAGCACATAGGCCTGCAACATGGTGTCATCTGCTACCCCACGTAAATCAATCCCCTCGTTCGCAAATACATGGGTATCGTATTTTGCATGATGCAATAGCTTGGTTGGACGCGGATCTTCAAGCCAATTTTTCATCCGCGCCAACACTTCAGCACGCGGTAATTGATCGTGCGCATCGGCGCCACGGTGCGCCACCGGGATGTAACAAGCGACACCAGGCGCAACAGATAAAGAAATGCCGACCAAACGCGCCAACATCGAATCAAGTGAGGTTGTTTCGGTATCTAGCGCGACGCAGGACGCAGCCGACACACGTGCCAACCACGCGTCTAGCGTGGCCCAATCGGTCACCATCTGATAATCAATCTGCTCAGGCGCAGACGGACGCACAACTTCTGCTGCCACACGCTTATCCCCAGTCGGCAAACGTGTTGGCTCACCGGTTAACTCACGCAGCCATGACTTGAACCCGTAGCGCTCGAATAAGCCGGTCAAAGTCTCTTTATCATGTGGCCGCGGGGCTAACGCCTCAATGTCAGCCAACTCTGCTTCGAGCGCACAATCCGTTTTGATTGTTAGAAGTTCGCGGGTTAAAGTAAATTGACTGATCGCCGCGCGTAAATTTTCTCCCGCAACGCCTTTGATTTCGGCCGAACGTTCAACGAGTGTTTCAATCGAACCAAATTCATCAATCCACTTGGCTGCGGTTTTAGGCCCAACCTTTTGTACCCCTGGCACGTTATCAACGGTATCGCCCACCAGCATCAGATAATCAACAATTCGGTTGGGCGCCACACCAAACTTACGCACGACCCCCTCGGGGTTGAGCTCTTCATTTGACATCGTATTGACCAGCGTAATGTGGCTTGTCACTAACTGCGCCAAGTCTTTATCACCGGTTGAAATGACGGTGTGGATATCCTGCTCTTGCGCGCGTTGTGCCAGGGTACCGATCACATCATCGGCCTCAACACCAGGCACACTCAACACCGCCCAACCCATGGCGCGTATGGCCGCATGAATCGGCTCAATCTGGCTTGCAAGCTCTTCAGGCATAGAGGGCCGGTGTGATTTATAGTCTGGGTATAAATCATCACGAAAGGTTTTGCCTCGCGCGTCAAAGACGCAGGCTGCGTATTGCGCAGGGTAATCCAGTAAGATCCTACGCATCATGTTCACGACGCCGTAGATTGCCCCAGTAGGCTCGCCCTGCGCATTACGTAAATCGGGCATCGCATGAAACGCACGATACAGATAACTTGATCCATCGACGAGCAATAGGGTTTTTTTCATGAGCCACAAAGAAGAAGAGATTTCGCCAATTCAACGGCAAACAACCCAAATTATGTCAGAGATGCTGCATGCCGCCGAGACTCTAGCCAATATTGGACCCGCAATCAGCCTATTTGGCAGCGCGCGCATCAAAACTGACTCGCCCCACTACCAAAAATCCGAAAAAATTGCCCAATTATTGGCAAAAGCAGGGTTTGCAGTCATTGCTGGAGGCGGGCCAGGCATCATGGAGGCTGCTAACAAAGGTGCGTTTGAGGCAGGCGGCACCAGTATTGGCTTGCACATTAAGCTCAGGCATGAGGCCCGGGCCAACCCCTTTCTAAGCCTAGAACTGCCCTTTCAACACTTTGTATCGCGCAAGTCGACCTTCTTCATGCATAGCCTCGCCTATGTTTGCTTACCTGGCGGCTTTGGCACGCTAGACGAACTCTTCGAAGCCTTGACCTTAATGCAAACCGGCAAAATACCCACTTGCCCAGTCATCCTGGTTGGTCAAGATTTTTGGAACGGCCTGATGAGCTGGATCGAAGAGCACTTAGCCGGCAATGCCTTGATTAACGCCCTTGATACAAAAATGTTTTTCATTGAAGATAATCCCGAACAGGTAGTCGCACATCTAATGAAGTTTTACCAAGAACACCCTCAGATCTTAAAATTACAGCCCGATCGTCCGATTTAAGACAAAAAAATACGCTCAGTTCACACCGAGCGTATTTTTTTGGCTCACCCTCGTTAACAAGGGCTTTTAATACCTAGCACTACTCAAGCGTCTGAACGAGACATGCGCTTGCGTTCATTCTCAGTTAAGTAGCGCTTACGAATGCGAACACTCTTGGGCGTCACTTCAACCAATTCGTCATCGCTAATGAATTCGACCGCGTACTCAAGCGTGCAATCTACGGGCGTTACCAAACGCACGGCCTCATCGGTACCTGAAGAGCGAACGTTGGTCAGTTGTTTGCCTCGAATCGGGTTCACAACCAAATCGTTATCACGGCTGTGGATCCCGATGACCATGCCCTCGTACACCGGATCATTATGCGACACGAACATACGACCGCGATCTTGAAGTTTCCAGATAGAGTAGGCCACTGCCTCGCCATCGTACTGGCTAATCAAGACACCATTGTGACGCTCGCCAAGCAAGCCGTCTTTTACTGGACCATAAGCATCAAAGGTGTGGCTCATCAAACCATTGCCGCGCGTCATGGTCATGAACTCGCCTTGAAAACCAATCAGGCCGCGTGCGGGCACACGATACTCAAGACGGGTGCGGCCTTTACCATCGCTGACCATATCCAGCAGTTCGGCCTTACGACGACCAAGCTCTTCCATCACAACACCTTGTGTGTTGTCTTCAAGATCAATCGTCAGATTTTCGTAGGGCTCAGTCTTGACGCCGTTTTCTTCGTGAAATACAACACGTGGTCGCGAAACGGCCATCTCATAGCCCTCGCGCCGCATAGTTTCGATCAAAATCGTGAGGTGCAACTCACCCCGACCAGAGACTTCAAACACCGTGTCGTCATCGGTTTCTTTAAAGCGCAATGCCATGTTTGACTTGATTTCGCGCTCAAGACGCTCGCGTAATTGCCGACTTGTCACAAACTTGCCTTCGCGACCTGCCAACGGGCTGGTGTTCACCATGAAGTTCATGGTTAAGGTGGGCTCGTCAATTTTTAACAGAGGCAAACCAACAGGGCTATCTGGCGAGCAAAGCGTCGTACCAATCGAGATATCCTCAATACCGTTCATCAAGATGATGTCACCGGCAATTGCGCTATCAACCACTTCACGCTCAAGACCTTTGAACTTCAACACTTGGTTAACACGACCCTTGAACGGAACGCCATCTGGGCCATTCAAACAGACAACATCCATACCGGCCTTGATACTGCCCTGGCGAATCCGACCGATACCGATCTTTCCGAC